>JAFZUH010000137.1 GCA_017618435.1 Bacteroidales bacterium
ATATTTTGTGTGCAAATACCTACTATACTTGCCGTTAACAATTGATAAACGGGAGCCACAACAATCCAAACTACATATTTACATGTCGCAGCAAAACCACTTTTTCCCAACTTTCTTTCTATCCCATACATAATCAGCCATATCGGCAAATTTAATACCCCTCCCAATAGGTACAATACAGAAGTCAGACATACAAAACATAAATTTGCCCATTTTGAAGGCTTGTTTTGTATTGCCTTTGCCATTATCAATCCATTTATATTATCGTTTTTCAAACATTTGGTTTGCTCTAAAAGCAAAGAAATATCCATAGCATTTGCTTCCATATTTTGTAATCTGTCTGCGATATATTGTCTTGCTTTTAATCTATTACTTGCCGTATTTGTCCATTTGTTTTTTGAAACAACTTGTTGTTCGCACAAATAAGCAATTATCAAAAATTCCTCATAATGTTCACTTGAACCCACATTGAACATCAAAAATTGCACCGCATTATGCATATTGGCTTTGATATGATTGATAGCTACAGCATTGTTTTGTTGATAATCTTGCAAATAATTCTGTACATCTATCGGTTTGCCAATATTAATAAACAAAGGAAAGCCCGCATGGTTGTAATCCCCATGTTCAATACCAATAGGCAACATATACACGTGTTCTTGGCTATCCAAGTCTTGTTGGGTTTTTAAGGCGATACGGAAAGGACCTTTGACAAAAGGTCTTAATCTGTGTTTTTCATCTTGTCCGCCCTCCGGCATAATACACAATGGATTTCCTTGTTTCAGCCATTGTTGGGCACACAAAAAATTATCCTCATTTTTCTTTATATTCTCCCACCCTTCTTGTTGTCTGTAGGCGGGCAAGATTTTCAGAAAATGCAATATTTTTGCCTGCCATGGTTTTGCAAACATATCTGAACGGGCAAAAAACAATATGGGCTGATGAAAAAATCCCAACAATGTAACACAATCCATCAAAGCATTCTGATGATTGGGTTGTATAATGCAGGGTTTGCCGTATGGTATATTTTCCTGACCGACAATCTCAAACTCTGAATACCAATGGAATATCAGACATTTTGAATATTGGTGCAACAATCTATATGCCAACGATGCTTGTTGTTTGGATAACATAATAACATTAATTTAATATGCTTAACGCAAGAATCCCCCACTTATTGAACACTCAACAATAAAAATATTCCCCATCAAATTAATTAGCAAACCACATTTGATTTTATTCATCCTTAGTCATCATATTTTGCATTCAAACAACAAAATCTTTATTTTTCATCATTTTTATAAATATAAAAATCAATAATTTATTTACTTTTTTTGGAATCAATATTTTTTTATTCAGTCAATATTTTGTATTGAAAAAAAGTTTACTTTTGCAACGTATCATATATAATACAATTTTATATTGATATTTTAATATCTATTTAGAAATTTTTAATGTACAATTAACAAACATAACGACATGGATAAGATAAAATCTTTGGCAGACTTAAAGAA
>JAFZUH010000138.1 GCA_017618435.1 Bacteroidales bacterium
AGCAATAGGCTACACAATAATAAAATCGTTTTTTTCATTTTATGAAAATTTTATAAGACCTACTCTGTTCTGGATTTTCGGCTTCCTCCTTTTTTATTTTTTATAACTCAATTTCAATTATTTATGTCTCTTTGGAAAATACATATTTTCCCAATTTCAATTTGCAAATATAACATTTTTTTTCAAGGATTTGCTTAAATAAAAAAATTTTTTTTATCTATGTATTGTAATAAAAAAAGTAGTAATTTTGCAAAATAAAAATTATTGTATCACTAAAATCAATCAAAAATGAAAAAATTTATTTTCTTATTAGTCGCAGTTGCTTGTTTTGGCATGACACAAGCACAAAAATTGCACGTTGACAAGATTTATGCACGTGCACTTTCCAATCCGGAAGTGGATATTGCAACAAGTCCAGTAACCTTTCAAGGTGTAGCCAGCATCAATTCTGTAGCTATCCGTTTCAGCATTGATTTCAAGGCTGACATAGATTTACCTGCAGGTTTCAATTTTTCCATGACATTCAAGCCGTTTAACACAACTGAAGACGCTGTCCCCATGGCCTTACCCAATGCACTTAGTGCAGGGCAAGTTTATCATTACTCAATTACTGGATCATATGCTTGCGGACAATACACAAGTTCTATATTACCAGTACAAGGAAGTACTACAGAATGGACTACCTCTGTTGGTGTATTCATTGATGTACCTGGTCAAACAGGCGGAGGAAAAACAGAAACCATGCGTATAATGAATGTAACCGGCATAGAAGATGCTGAAATGGAAAACATTAGTGTTTATCCTACCTCAATCAATGACAATATGTTGAAAATAAAAGGTTTGGAAAACACAAATGTAAGCATTTACGCTGTCAACGGACAAATGGTTGCACAACCTCAACTCATGAACGGTGATGTAACCATAGACATGAGCAACTATGTTGCCGGCTTGTATTTGGTAAAACTCCAAAACAACAATGCCTCAAAAGTTGTTAAAGTACAATTGGTAAAATAATACGGAAATCATTGTAATTTGTATATTCGTTGTAAAAAAGAGTCGGTTTTGCCGGCTCTTTTTTATTCGGCACGGTTTTTGAACATCTGTAATTTATTATTTATTAACAAAAACTTCACACTCATGAAAAACAAAAAAATATCCGCCATCATTTGTTTGCTTATGCTGAACTCTTATGTTTTTGCCCAAATACAACAACAAACCGCCCGTTCAGTCCGTTTGCAAGGCAATCCGGAATATATGGTTCACACTTTCTATACCGCCACTGTGCAAGCAGACGGTTCCATTGCCCAAGGACAAACCCTGCGGACATTTGAATATACCTACAACCCAAACGGCACCCTCAAAGAAATGAAAAACCTCACTTCCAATGGAACTATCCGCTATATTTATCAATACCAATATGACACAAACGACAATGAAACCATGCGAACCCGTTTCAACGCCGCCCGACAAATGGAAGAAAAACGTGTTTGCAACTATGAAAACAAACACATTGCCAGCCTATATATCTACGACAAGGATACGGCTATTGCCACAAAAAGCATATACACCTGCAACCCCAAGGGATTTATAGAAAAAGAGGACTGCTATCAAAAAGACAAACTAATAAAAACAATTGTATATCAACGTGATAAAAACGGGAATATGCTTATCCAAAGCGACCAATATCCTGACAGCAACACCATACAAATACGTCAATGCCAATACAATCAACACAACCAACTGGTCATAGACATCAAAAACGACAAACACGGGGAAATGGTCTATCACAATATCAACAGATACGACAGTCAAGGTATGCTGACAGAACAAGATTACCAAAAATTATCGGGCGGATTGAGCAAAAAAGTAGTGTTCACCTACGATAAATATCAAAACATTTTGAGTGAAACATGGTACGACGCCAACGACAACGCTTTCTATTTCAACAAATACACTTATCAATACGATGAACAAGGCAATTGGACATTAAAAATGTCGTACAAAGACAAAACAGAAATTCTATATCAAATAGAAACCCGTGCCATCAGTTATTATTAACATACTGTATCTGCAATTACTATGGAAATTGGTAATTGTCCCCCTCTCCATTGTAGAGAGGGAAGCCTTTGAAATATAATTTTGTAGGGAACACCCCTTCAATCGCTTTACTATGCCAATCCATAATAATTATCCGTTTTTCAAATGGGTGGCTGCAACGGTAGCCACAGCCATCAAAGCAGCGGTTTCGGTTCTCAATCTTTGTTTGCCCATCGTAACCGTTTCAAAACCGGCATGAAGAGCCTTTTCTATTTCTTTGGGAGAAAAATCGCCTTCGGGGCCTATCAAGATGAGTATATCGTTTGCATTTTTGACGGCTTCGGGTAACACAAGGGGCTTTTTGTCTGTTTGACCGCAATAGGCAATCAATTTAGTTACATCTTGTCTTGATTTGTATCTTTCCATCAGTTCATCAAACGAAACAGAATGATGAAAAACAGGCAGATAGGTTTGTAAAGATTGTTTCATGGCGGCAATCATCAAACGTTCTATACGTTCTTTTTTCACCGTATTTCTTTCAGAATGTTCACATACCATTGCCGAAATTTCACTTATCCCCATTTCCACCGCCTTTTCGACAAACCATTCCAAACGGTCTGGATTTTTTGTGGGAGCAATAGCAATATGCAACCGATATGGCAACGGAGCAGTAGGCAGGTTTTCTTCTATCATTACCGTACAAAGCATGGATTGTGTATCTATAATTCTAGCACGCGACAAGGTGCCATTGCCATCGGTCAAAAACAGTTCATCGCCTGTTTTCAAACGCATTGCTTTGAGGCAATGCTTGGACTCCTCGGCGGAGAGGGTATGAATTTTTCCTTGCAATTCAGGTATATAAAACAACAACATTTTTCTTCATTTATTTGTTCTACACTTCTTCTTTCCAAACAATTTCAACATCTTTTAGGGCTTGTATTTGTTCTGTTACAGTTGCAGCCAATCCCCTATTGATACAGAAATTTATTTTCATTCTATCATTTTCCCAACTGTTTTCCTTAATATCAGCAGCAAGATTTTTCAACAACTGCATTACGGCATTTGTCTGTTGATAGCCAAAGGCAATGACGGCAGACATTTTTCTTTGCAATTCCACCTTTTCTGCATTGTCAATCGTTATCTTTGCACATTCACGGTAGGCGTTTATCAATCCGGACACCCCCAATTTTGTTCCGCCGAAATATCTTACCACGACAAGCAATATATTCTGCAAACGATGAGAGACGAGTTGTCCCATAATCGGTTTTCCTGCGGTAGAAGAAGGTTCCCCATCATCATTACAGCGGGCAATCTGCCGATTGTCAAAGCCGACCACAAAGGCGAAACAATGATGAGTGGCATCGTGATATTTCTTTTTAATATCCGCGACAATGGTCTTCACCTCGTCTTCCGTTCTGACAGGATAGGCCAAGCCGATAAAACGACTGCCTTTATCTTTAAATTGACCTGTGGCAAAAGATTTTATGCTGATATAAGTTTCGTTGGGCATACATACTATTGTTTTAAAACGTGCATATAGAGCATACACAAGGCAGTCTGTACTGTTCTTTCAACAACCATTTGTCTTTTGGTGCCGAAGCGGAAACATTGTGCCTGACAACCATTTTTATCAGCAACAGCAATCCACACCGTACCCACCGGTTTTTGGGGTGTTCCGCCGCCCGGACCGGCAATGCCTGAAACGGCAATAGCATAATCCACATCAAGCAGTTGTAAGACATGGCTTGCCATTTGGCACACAACTTCTTGGCTAACAGCACCTTTTTGTTCCAATAGCTGTTCATCTACCTGCAACACATTGTGTTTTATTTCATTGCTATATGCGACAACCGCTCCTTTAAAATAAGCGGAACTTCCTGCAAAGGAGGTCAATTGATGGGCGATTGCTCCGCCTGTACAACTTTCGGCAGTGCCAACCGTACAACCTTTTTCTTTCAGAAGATTGCCCACCAACAAAGCCAAATCGGTATCTTCAACAGCGAAAACATAATCTTTGATTTCTGCTTTCAATCTATCAGCCTGCTTATTCATTTCATTCTCAAGCAAATTACCATCGGCATGATAACCCGACAAACGCAAATTGACAATACCCATTTTGGGCAAATAGGCCAATTTGATATAATCTGGTAATTGATGTTCAAAATCCTGCAAAAGGTCAGACAAGGCCGATTCGGAAATACCCATCAGTTTAAAATGCTTGTCTATTTTGTGCCATGGCTGGAATTTTCGCTTTATTCTGTGACAAATGTCATCTAACATACCTGTTAATTCCGAAGGAACTCCCGGTGTTGAAACCAAAATTTTATTCTGCTCTTCTATCCACATACCCGGAGCCAATCCATGAATATTATCTAAAGCAATACAACCTTCGGGCAAAAGTGCCTGCGTACGCACACTATCGGAAAGCACCAAACCGCGTGCATTACGCAAATATTCTATATGTTCCAATATCGCTTTGTTTTCCACCAATTTTCTGTTAAAAAACTCACAAATGCACGATTTTGTAATGTCATCATTGGTCGTACCCAAACCTCCCGTAATGAAAACAATATGGTATTGCGACCACAAGTGTTTCAAATGCGTTAGTATTTCCGCCTTATTGTCTCCGATTGTCAATATTTCTTTTACGCAAATCCCCATTTTATTCAATGTTTCGGCAATAACAGCCGCATTGGTATTGACAACCTGCCCCATTAGCAATTCATCACCGATATTGACAACAACCGCTTGTATGTTTTCTTGTTGCATAATTATTCCATATTAGTTTTGCAAAGATATATTTTTTTATGAAACCACCTATTATAATTTTTCTCAAAAAACGAGAAGCCAATATTTCAATGAAAGTTAAAAAAGTTGTAATTTTGCAAACATTATTTTTCATTCTTAAAAACAAATAAAATTGTTATGGAAGTAGATTTTTTAGTTATCGGTTCAGGTATTGCAGGGCTTAGTTTTGCCTTAAAAGCCCGTGCTTTTGGAAAAGTATGCATATTATCCAAAGATGCAGCACAAGAAACCTCCACCCGTTATGCACAAGGCGGTATCGCTGCCGTTATGTATGACCCTGACAGTTACGAAAAACATATTCAAGACACCATGATTGCAGGCTGCGACTTGTCCGACCCCGAAATTGTCCGCATTACAATTACGGAATCGACCGAACGGGTTAAAGACCTGATTGCTTGGGGCGTTGATTTTGATAAAACAGGTTCGGGCAAATACGACTTAGCCAAAGAAGGCGGGCATTCCGAATTCCGTGTTTTGCACCACAAAGACGCCACAGGCTTGGAAATACAACAAAAACTCTACGACCAAGCCAAAAACGACCCTAACATTGAAATTTTGGAAAATTATTTTGCCGTAGAACTTATCACCCAACATCATCTCGGCATTATGGTTACCAAACATTCTACCGATATTTGTTGCTATGGAGCATACGTACACAACCCTCATACCAACAAAGTGGAAACGATATTAGCCAAAACAACCATTGTTGCCACCGGTGGCATAGGCAATGTATATGGCAACACCACCAATCCCGTTGTGGCAACAGGAGACGGCATTGCCATGGTACACCGTGCCAAAGGAAGAGTCAGAGGTATGGAATTTGTTCAATTTCACCCGACTACACTATACAATCCCAACGAAAGACCCGCTTTTCTTATCACCGAGGCGTTGCGTGGTGCAGGAGCAATATTGAAAGATTGGAACGGCAATAGTTTTATGGAAAAATATGATGCTCGTGGTTCCTTAGCACCTCGAGACATTGTTGCCCGTGCCGTAGACCACGAAATGAAAATAAGCGGAGAACATTATGTTTTTCTTGACGCAAGACATTTAGACAAATCGGTGTTTTTCAATCATTTCCCCAATATTTACAGCAAATGTCTGTCTATGGGTATCGATGCGACCAAAGATATGATACCCGTTGTTCCGGCAGCACATTATTCTTGCGGCGGTATTTGGGTGGACAAATGGGGAAAAACCAGCATTGACAATCTATATGCTTTGGGAGAATGTTCTTCTACGGGGCTACACGGAGCCAACCGACTGGCGTCCAACTCATTGTTGGAATCTTTGGTTTTTTCTCATCGGGCTTGCCAACATGCCGCTGAAAGAATCAAAAACATTGAATTTCACCGCGGCATAAAAGAATGGAATGCTGAAGGAACGGTTTCCAACGAAGAAATGATACTAGTAACACAAAGCATCCGCGAACTGCAATCCATTATGAGTTACTATGTGGGAATTGTCCGTTCTGACGAAAGGTTGCAACGGGCATTTGACCGTATGTATATTTTATATCGTGAAACAGAAAATTTGTACCAACATTCAGTGGTAACAAAACGTATCTGCGAATTGAGAAATATGATATGCACCGCTTATCTCATCATTAGAGAAGCAAAAAAACGCAAAGAAAGTTTAGGATTACACTATTCTATTGACTATCCTCCCAAACAAAACTAAAACAAAGCAAATAGCACCATGAAACCATTAAAATCTTTGACAGCCGTTGCCAATTGGCTCATGCGAATAAGTATTGTTGTTTTTATTGTTGTA
>JAFZUH010000139.1 GCA_017618435.1 Bacteroidales bacterium
CGGCAAAAACAGATGAAAATGTTTATAGTTTTTGCCAAAACAAACAGTTTTTTTTGAAAAAAGATGGGAAAGTACAGTTGATAAAGACTATCAATGAAAATTTTCCCTTAAAAGGGAAACACAATGAAGCAAATATTTGTGCCGCCATTGCTGCTTTGTCATGCATTGACGGTGTTGATGTGAACAAAATAGGCAATTGCTTTGATTCGTTTAAGCCATTGCATCATCGCATGGAATTGCTTGGCACTTATGACGGCGTTGTTTTTTATAATGATAGTATTTCTACTATTCCGCAAGCGAGTATTGCCGCCGTAGAAGCCTTGCAAAATGTTGATACGCTTATACTTGGTGGAATGGATAGAGGTATTGACTATCAGATTTTGGCCGATTATTTTGCCCAAAAACATTCTGTCCGTCATTTTATTTTTGTAGGTTTGGCGGGCGAAAGAATGTTTAATCTGTTTACAAACAATCATATTGAAAATTTATATAAAGCAAGTGATTATCATGAAGTTGTGAAAGTTGCCAAACAAGTAACCCAAAAAGGGAAAATATGTTTGCTTTCGCCGGCTGCTCCAAGTTATGACCAATTCAAAAATTTTGAACAAAGAGGAGAGGTGTTTGAAATGTTGATAAAAAAAGAATAGCATATATTTGATTTTTTGTGTTATTTTTGCAAATTATTTCTATTGTTGTGAACAGAAAAATTGGTAACATATTATTGTTTTTGTTGTTGCTCAACCTGACCGCGTGGGGGCAGGACAAATTTGTTTTGAAAGGCAAAGTTGTGGATATGATAACGGTGCAAGCGTTGGAGAATGCCTGTATTCACAATATGAGTACAGGGGCGATGGCTTTTTCCGGTCATGAAGGCGATTATGCGATGATGGTGCATTTGCACGATACTATTGTGATAACAAGAGTTGGCTATGAAATGGCTGTTTTTACGATAGATAAAAACATACAGTCTATCAGAACAAACTGTTATTTGCGGCTTTATATGAAAGCGGTGATGTTGAAACAGGTTGTTGTTTATGCAATGAAGCCCTATCCGTTGTTTATCAAGGATTTGTCCAAGCCTTCCGACAAGGAAAAAATAGATGTGGAGGGTGTACAACTTTCTTCGGAAGACAAAGCCCGTTATGCACAAACAAATACAAATGGCAATCTCTTGAAATACACTCCTTTGGCTCATCCTATTTCCATGCTGTATGAAAAATTCAGCAGAAAAGCAAAATTGAACAGAACATACTATGAACTTTCAGACAATCAAGATGAAGCACTTAGATTGTCGGAAAAATACAATGCTAAAATTGTACAACGTATCACCGGTCTGAAAGATGTGGAAGTTGATGATTTTATGTTCTATTGCTCATTTTCGTATTATACCCTTGCCACAGCAACGGAAGTGGATATTGAGCAAATGATTTTGAGAAAATTTTATGAGTACAAAAATCTTCCCAAATAAACCTTTGTTGTGCATAGTTGGTCCTACCGCTTGCGGAAAAACAAAACTGGCGGTTAATGTTGCTGAAAAACTTGACGGCGAGATACTTAGTGCGGATTCACGACAAGTATATCGGGATATGACCATTGGAACAGGCAAAGATTTGGGTGATTATCATATCAATGGAAAGACAATTCCTGCCCATTTGATTGATATTGCCAATGCAGGAGAACAATACAATGTTTTTTTGTATCAGCAGGATTTTTATCGTGTTTATGATAATGTGCTTCAAAGAGGAAAATTGCCCGTCTGTTGCGGAGGTTCGGGCATGTATGTTGAGGCTATATTAAAAGCCTATCGTTTGGATTATGTGCCTGAAAATAAAAATTTCAGATTGGAGTTGGAACAAAAATCCCATGAGGAACTTGTGGCGATGTTGTCTGAAATGAAAGTGCTTCACAATGTGAGCGATACAAAAGACAGGCAACGTTTGGTCAGAGCGATAGAAATTGCCTGCCATT
Source organism: Bacteroidales bacterium (assembly GCA_017618435.1). GTDB lineage: Bacteria > Bacteroidota > Bacteroidia > Bacteroidales > WCHB1-69 > UBA1205. Next base: position 1,969 of record JAFZUH010000139.1, read on the forward strand.
CCCCTCAAGATATGAACAATTATGCCACATATAATTTTGATTACCAGATATTTTATATAAACGCCGATAGGGAACAATTGCGGAAGAAAATTGCGGCTCGTTTGAAAGAACGTTTCGGGCAAGGCATGATTGAAGAGGTGCAAAATTTAATCAATCGGGGGCTTACTATGGAACAATTGAAATATTATGGCTTGGAATATAAGTTTATTGCCCAATATCTCAATCATGAACTTTCGCTTGATGATATGAAAGAAAAACTTTGCATTGCCATAGGGCAATTTGCCAAAAGACAGCAAACATGGTTTAACCGTATGAAAAAGCAAGGCTTTGATATGATAGAAATTGATATGGACATGTCTTTGGCAGAAAAAACAGATGTTGTCATCTCGCAATGGCAACAATTTTGCCATACTTGCCTTGACAAATAGTATTTCCTCCCTTGTTTGTCAAATTTAGTTAATATTGAGTGTTTATTGTTTGAATTATGACAAAAATACGTTTAATTTTACATGTTTTTTATGAAAGATGACAAGACCTTGGTTGTTTTTGATTATTTTTGTACTTTATTTTAAAAATTTTAAATGTTAAGATTATGAACAGACCAATTAAATTTATTGCATGTTTTACGCTAATAGGGAGCATGTGTTTGTCAATGTTGTCATGTGGCAATGCGAATACGAAAAAAGAAGACGATGGAACATTGTCGGGAGAGATTTCTATATCCGGAGCCTTTGCATTGTATCCGTTGGCAGTAAAATGGGTGGAAGAATTCCAAAAAATGAATCCCAATGTAACGATAGACTTGTCGGCAGGCGGTGCAGGCAAGGGTATGACAGACGTGTTGGCCAATGTAGTTGACCTCGGTATGGTTTCGCGTGAGGTGTACCAACCCGAATTGGATAAAGGTGCCGTTCCTTTCGCTGTAGCCAAAGATGCCGTTGTCATTACCGTGAATACGGAAAATCCTTTTGCAGAAGAGATGAAAAAACACGGTATTTCCAAAGAAACCGCCTATAAAATTTGGATAACAAAAGAATATACCACGTGGGGACAGGTGTTGGGAACAAATGACAAAACACCAATACATGTTTATACGCGTTCAGACGCTTGCGGGGCTGCCGAAACTTTCGCTTTGTGGATGGGTAAAAAACAAGAGGATTTGGAAGGTACGGCTATTTTCGGTGACCCGGGTTTGGCCGATGCCATTCAAAGAGACAAATTGGGAATAGGTTTTAATAATATCGGTTATGCCTATGATGAAGAAACCCGTCACCCTAATCAGGGATTGTTTATTTTCCCGATAGATGCCGATGCGGACGGGACAATTGGTGCAGAAGAATATTTTTACGATACCAAAGATGAGTTTATCCAAGCCGTATCGGAAAACAAATATCCTTCTCCTCCTGCCCGTGACCTTTATTTGGTGTCCAACGGCGTTCCAACCAATCCGGCTTTGGTGGCTTTTCTTGAATATATCTTGACAGAAGGACAGAAACAGAATGTGCCTGTGGGGTATATCGGTTTGAGTGAAGAAAAACTGACCAATGGTTTGAACAAATTACATGGGGAAAAATAATTTTCCCTATGTTTTTTTTGATAAAAAAGTTATATCTTTGCAGAGATTTGTATATCTGTTGTCATGAAACGAATCATATTTAGTATAATAATATTATTAATGTTTTTTTCTAAGGGTTATTCTCAAGGGATATTACCTCGTATTTATGAATATGATTCGGGGGGGAATAGAATTATAAGAAAAGTAATAGTTTTAAATTCTGCAACCCAAAATAAAGATAGTGTTTTATCGGAATTTGTCACAGAAACAGCAGAAGAAAACACCTATTATTTATTAGAAAAGATAGATGAAATAAAAACATCGGTATATCCGAATCCTACAATGTCAGTTATTCGGTTGTTGATAGAAGCAGATAGCTTTGACCATAAAGGTATTGTTGATGTTTATACAACGAATGGGACAGAATTACAACAAAAGCATATCACTAACACCTTAACGGATATAGATTTAAGTTCTTATCCTAAAGGAATTTATATATTAAGATTACGTATAGGAGAAGAACAACGGGAATGGAAAATAATTAAAGAATGAGAAAAAGATTGTTTATATTATTTTTTGCTTTCCTAATGGGTTTATGTCGGGTTCAGGCTCAAGTTATGGGCAGCACAGACATAGATGTTCGTGTAAATGACCAAGGTGGGTTACAATGTGAAATTCCGTTGCAACTTCCAGAGGGGACTGCTAATATGGCACCCCAACTTTCGTTGTCTTATAATAGCCAAAGCGGGTTAGGGGTCGCGGGTTATGGTTGGCATTTATCAGGATTGTCTGTAATAAGCAGGGTGCCTAAAACACCATATTTTGAAAATTGTATTTCAGCCGTAACCATAGATACTACGGACAGATTTGCATTAGATGGGCAAAGACTTATTGTGTTGAACAAAAAGAAATATGGTTCGGAAGGATGTGTTTATGGTACAGAGGAAGAAACTTATATTAGAGCAGAAAGCCACAATTTAGGAGCGACTTATCCGCAATATTTTATAGTAAAGAGAGACGATGGCTCTGTGGCGAAATATTCTTCTTCGGAGGCAAGTTTTAGATTACATTGGTATGTGGATAGTGTTGCAGACAAGAATGGTAATTATATATCATATCATTATAGGTCTTTTGAAAACAATATTTTAATAGATTCTATTTTATATACGGGGAATGTGCTTGGAGGAATAAAACCATATAATAGAATTATCTTTGAATATGATATTATACAAAAAGAACTATCACAACTAAAATATGTAGGGAATTTTAGGATAATACAGCAAAGTATCTTAAAGTCTATTATCATCAAACATACAGATAAAATAGTAAAGAAATATGTTTTGAACTATAATAGAAGAGATAATTGTTATCCGATGCTTACTCAAGTTCAAGAATTTGGAGCGGATAATAAATATTTGTCTCCCATTACTTTTGGATATGGAGAGGTTGCTTCCTCTCATCGGAATTGGAGGGGGCAAAAATCAAAGAATAGCAGTTCAATGCAACAATTATTAAGCGGTTATTTTTTCGATAATGATACGAGTAGTATATTGAGATTGTGGATTTCTAATAATCAGATATTATTAAACGATACCAATGAAAAACATGGATTAATGATAGGTCCATGGAAGCATCCATATGGAGGTAACTATACGTCAATAAAATTTAATGCAGTATCGTGTGATGTAAATTTGAGCAATACAGATGAAGTTTTGGTGAATGTTGGTATAAGTACAAAAAACAATTCTGTTTATGATACGGGGTATGCATATTGGTGTAGATATGAGAATAATAAGTTTGTTAGTTATAGTTTACCTCAAAATACGAATCCCGATCAAGTCGTTTTTGCAAATTTTGACGATAATGCTGCATTAGATTATGTTTATGTATATGGTGGCACATTGTGGGTTTATTCCAATTTTTGTAATTCACACGGCAGTAATAGTAGAACGAATATACGTATAGGGAATAAAGAAAAATTAGCAGCGATAGATATAGATGGAGACGGTATCATGGAATTGATGGTAATACATCCCAATAATGGTTGGCGTGTTTATAAGAATAGCCGTTCAATAAATATTGATTTTCAGGTAATTGAAACGCCTTCAACCCCTAAATTGTCTTTTGATACCAATTCAAGAGTACATATTTATTTTGGAGATGTAAATGGGGATGGGATTACTGATATATTCACGCGTTGTCGAAGAACCATATATATACCTGATTATTCCGTTGATACAACATGGGGTGTTTATTTGGGAACAGGGCAAGGATTCACCTCTATGAGTTATGTTGTAGGGGAAATACCCTCAAAATTACCTTCGCCAAATGATGTATATTTTCAATTGATAGATATAAATGGAGATGGGAAAGATGATATTGTACAGGTTTCAGAATATACTCCTTCTTCTGTTTCTATTTATTTTACCTTGGGGTTTACTTTAGGAATGGGTCAAAATTATTGTAATTCAATATTTTATCCATCTATAGTAGCATATCGGCAGAGAAATGTTCCCATATTATTTTCAGATGGAGATAAAGATGGTATAATGGATATAACATGGGTGGAAAACGATGGCGGTCTTGCAGGTATAACACGAGGAGCCTTTCAACGTTATTTTTTGAAAACAATAACAGATTGTTTATCAAATAGATATATGGTAAATTATGAGACAAAAAGTGTTAGAAATTCAATGAGTTCCAATATGGCTTGCGGATTAAGAACAAATCTTATTTTAGCAACAACATTGTCAAAGAAGAAAGCGGATGCTCAAGGTACGCTATTGTTTCAAAAGCAATATACATATCAATATCCATTTTATGATTATAGCAGGCGGGCATTCTTGGGTTTTGGAAGAATAGTGTGTGATGATAGAGAACAAAATTATAAGGAAGAAACAGATTATCAATATAATGATACTTATCATCGATTACTATTGGATTCTTATAGAAAATCTGTTTTGCGTGGGGATATTGTTTTTAACAACAACGAACTATGCAAATATAAATATATTAGCCATATACAGCCGTTTACGAATGGATTATGTAAATTGTTTCAAGATTCTGTGGTGATAATAAATAATGGTTTGTTGCAAACAATTTGCAATAAAATGGATTACAATACAGGCAGATTGTTAGAGACAAGGACGTCGTGGAATGGAGCGTGGATGGAGCAAACGAATTTTCTTTATATACAAATAGCACTTTCAGGTGGTCGGGAACTTACAAAAATTGCTCGGGAAATACATTGCCGGCAAATTGGGAATTCTTCTAATTTATTAAAAGATACCACATTTTATTTCTATGACAAAGGAGATTTGATAGAGACAAGAAAATATCAAGATGGTCAAGTTTTTAGAACAAAAACCACTTATCATGCCAACATTGGCTTACCGACAGGTACAATTGTTGGCAATACAGGAAGAACAGAGTTTTATGAATATGATTCTTTGTATAGATTTATAACAGTTAAAAAGAGAGCATATAATCAAGTTGAGAGATGGACATTTGATCCAAAATTTGGCAAACCATTGACTTATACAGATATAAATAATAATACTACAACTTATACTTACGATGGTTTTGGGCGGACAACATCGGTAAATTATCCTGACGGTTCTTCGGAAAAATATGCATACGTTTTAGGAACAAAGTGGGGAGTAAATGATCCGAATATAAAATATTGTATTTGGAGTCGTAAAAACGGAGAGATATTTTCCACCGCTTATTTTGATGTTGTTGGTAATGAAATTTTAACAAAAAAAGACAATAGTTTTATTCAAAAGAAATATGATATAAAAGGGAGATTGATAGCAGAATCAACTCCCTATACCTTGGCGGATACTGTCAAACAATGGACATATTATACGTACAATGTTATGGATTTGTTGGAAAGCGAAATCGGTCCATACAAGCATTTGCAATATCGTTATCAGTCACAAAATTCTGCTGAAATGGAAACAATTGTTTATGATGCGTTTCGAAAGGCTTATTCTACAAAACGAGTCAACGGTTTGGGTTATTTACTCGAAAGCAGTTTTGGAACCAATGTGCAACAAAGTGAAAACGTTTTAAGATTTTCGTATGCAACCGAGCAAAACCAAGGTCAAACGCTTGTTAATACTATTGTGGAAAATCCAACGGGGAATTATGATACCATAAAAACAGACAGTAGAAATAATACATTAGTCACCGTAAGTAAAGATGCGGGGAAGACAATTGCTACATATAATGAATTTGACGAAATAGAAACGTTTACTGATGCCAATGGTAATTTTTCACAGTATTGTTATGATAGTTTAGGACGTGTTTTGCAAATTGATATTCAAAACGATGAATATCAAGAAACCGTTTGTTATGTGTATGATTCGTTGAATGTAAAGGGTGTTTTAAGTCAAGAGGACAATGAAAGTACAAGTATTTTATATCAATATGACACTTTGGCTCGTTTGATAAAAAAAACATATCAAACAGAAGATAATATATATTCATATTCGTATGCTTATGACAAATACGGCAGAATGAATAAGATGGTTTATCCCAGTGGTTTGGAACTTCAATATGCTTATACCAAATTAGGTCAGCTACAGGAAATAAAACAAGAAAATACAAGTATTTATAAAGTTTTAGAATGGGATAAAGCCTTATTGAAACCGACTTTGTGCCAAATGGGTGGCAAGCAGGGAATGGAAATCCAATACGACAAGGCGGGCTTAATTACCTCAAAATTGGCAGGAAAGGCAAAAGAAACATTTTCTTTTAACGGTTTTTTAGGCTCTGCTGTAGAAGATGTTGTAAGTATTGGAGATATAGGTATAGCCATTTCGGATTTTCAACAAGTGGAAAGTCCGCGAAAAAAATCTGTTGATGTAATATCCATGGAAGGAATAACAGTCTCTTTGCCTACAGACTTTTCTTTGGCGAATCATTCTATTTTGCAGAAATTCTATAAATATGATAACGCAGGACGATTGATTGATGTCAGTTCAAAGCCTGCACAAAATACTTTTCCGTTTGTATTTGAAGAAACAGATGAATATCAAACTAAAGAATTTTTTGGTTATGATGAATTTGACAGATTGAAAAGCAATAGAAGAACAAACATAAAAACACAGCAGTTGTTTCTCCCGCCTTGGGGTACCTTGTATTATAATGAGGCGGTAGAAGACACCTTGTATGAGTTTCAGTATGCCCAGACACGTATGACGGGCAATACAGCGGTTGGAGATTTTATTTATGGTAACAATGCTCATGCCATTAGTATGATACAACCGATAAATGATACCGTTATAAGTACCAATACATGTGAGATAAATTATAATCTTTTTGACAAAACCCAAACAATAAAAGAGGGAGGCTCGGAATATTATATTGATTATTATACAAATAAGCAAAGGTCAAGGAGCAATTTATATCAAAACAATCAATTGATGGAGGAAAAAATCTATTGTGGCAGAGAGTATGAACACAATCTCACGACCAACACCCAATACAATTATATTTATGCAAATAATGAGCCGATAGCAGTATATATACAAAATGACAGTAGCAAACTTTATTATTTATATACCAATCACAATGGCAGTATAGAGAAAATAACTGATATAGACGGAGGTGTTGTAGATGAGATGACCTATACCCCGTTTGGCCAAAGGCGAATGCCTTCGGATTGGACACGGAAAGATACGGCAAAACACCTCATAGACCGTGGTTTTACGGGGCAACAGCATTTGGATGAGTTTTCACTTATTAATTTTAACGGCAGAATGTACGACCCAGTCATTTCACATTTTCTTTCGCCAGACCCCTACGTACAAAAGCCCGATAATCCATTGAATTACAACAGATATGCATATTGTTTGTTTTCTCCTAACCAGTATGTGGACCCAAGCGGAGAATTATTTTGGAGACCAGATGAAAATGGTAATTTAGTAGCAGAGAAGGGTGATAATGCTCGGACACTTGCAATATATTTGAATACGTCTATAGAAATAGCGAAAAAAATGCTGAAGGAACAAGGTTTCTTTACAGATGATAAAGATAATTTAAAAATTGGCGATATTTTTCAAATAGATTATGGAAATGTTTCTACTTTAAAACAAGATTTAAAATTTTGGGGGAACAATATCAGAAAACAAGCTCAATCAGGTATTGCCCAAGATTTATTTACAATATATTGGACAGGAAAGGGGGATGTAGAATTAAGTAGCCAACAATTTGCGGGAATTTTAATGTATTTAAAAGAAAATAATATCCCTTCACATGCAGGTGAGAAAATTGTTTTGAAAGGAACTTCAGGAACGTTATATGATGGGAGTAAGTATAATGTAAATTTTTATGGTAGTGATATCTATGCAAATGCTTTTGGGCGGGCAACAATTTATACAAATGAACATAATAATATTGTTGGATTTTATGATAAATATGATTTTAATTCGCAACCATTTGGAACACGAAGTCTAAAAAATGAAATAAAGACAAGGGTAGTTAGAATATTATCTCCCTCTTCAGCATATGATTTTTCAATAAGATATGGTTACTCAAATAGGAAATAAAAAAAGTATTTTGTACTTATTTTTTATAAGTATTGTTTTGTTTTCTTGTAATAAAAAGCGAGAGATAAAAGAGATTAGTAATATAATTAATATCCCAATTGAAGATAAAATAGTTTTTGATTCGAAGGAAGAATTTTGGGGGGACTTTTTATCAGATGGCTATAAAATTTTAGTTTTCAATATAATTGATACAATGCTAATTCAAGATGCTTCTCTTAAAATGCATCCTTATGATATGCATTTTATTGAAGTTAATTATTATAAAAGTGAAGTCTATAAATATTTGTATAATAGTGATGGGTTTTATCAAAAGCAAATAAATAACGATGTTATAAAAATAATTTTTATCAATAAAGTAACTAATCAATTAATCTATTATTTGATTATTTGGTAAAAATGTTGAAAAACAGGAGATATAAAAGGCAGATTAAATAAGGTTGTATTATTATGAAAAAAGGAAGAATATTCAAAGATCGTTTTGCCAAAGAAACAATGCTTGTTCTCACCATTGTTTCCATTCTCTTTGTCATCGTTATGGGTATAGGTTTATATATGAAATCCGCCCCGATTTTGGGAGAAAAATCGTTGTGGGATTTGCTCTCGTCAAGTCAGTGGAGGCCGATGAAAGGCGAGTTCGGATTTTTGCCATTTATTGTAGGAACATTGTGGGTAACTTTTATTGCTATTATATTGGCATTCCCTGTGTCCCTGCTTACGGCTGTTTTTTTGACAGAATATGCCAAGCCCATTGTAAAAAAATGCGTGTTCCCCGCTTTGGATATTTTGGCGGCCTTGCCTTCGGTTATTTACGGTATTTGGGGAACCTTGGTTATTGTGCCTGCTATTTCAGAAAAATTGGCTCCGCATTTTGTGGAATATTCGTCGGGTTATACGGTTTTGGCGGCAGGTATGGTTTTGGGGGTGATGATATTGCCGTTGCTGGTCAGTTTGTTTATAGAAGTTTTTTCCATTGTCCCCATGGAATTGCGTGAAGCCTCATGGGCATTGGGAGCAACACGTTGGCAAACAACGCGGAAAGTGGTGTTAAGAAAAACTTTTGCGGGTATAATTGCATCAACGGTATTGGCCATATCGCGTGCTTTTGGCGAAACCATTGCCGTACTGATGGTTTGCGGTTGTATGATAACCATTCCCAACAATATATTCGAATCTTGTTATCCAATACCTGCATTGATAGCCAACAACTACGGAGAAATGCTTTCCATGCCATTGTACGAATCTGCATTGATGTTTGCAGCACTTATTTTGTTTGTAGTTGTATTGGTATTCAACATTCTGTCAAGAATTGTTTTATACAGAATGGAAAAGAAACTGAATTGATGTTGAAAATTAAGGACAAAAATGGCAAAAAATAAATCGAAACAATACGAAGAACTGTTTTTTAAAATCCTGATGGTCATCTCCATGGTCATTGTGTTTGGTGTTGTTTTCAGTGTAATTTGGACAATCGTATCAAAAGGCTACAAGGCAATAAGTTGGGAAATGGTGAGTCAATTGCCCGGCGGCGGTTTTTATATCGGCAAAGAGGGCGGTTTTCTCAATGCCATTGTCGGGTCTTTGTATATTGTCGGGGCTTCTACGGTTTTAGGGTTGATAATTTCTATTCCGGTGGTGTTTTTCCTCAATGTGTATCTCAAAAAGAGTTCCAAATTGGCATATATTGCCCGTTTGGCCTTTGATGTTTTGTTTGGAGTTCCCTCTATTGTTTATGGAGCCTTTGGTTTTACAATAATGGTGTTTTTGGGCTTACGGGCTTCACTTTTGGGTGGTATAATTGTAATAACTTTGTTGATAATACCCATATTTATTCGGACGATGGACGAAGCCACGAGAGAATTTCCCCGTGATATTTTGGATGCCACTTACGCACTGGGAGCCACCAAATGGGAAACATTAAAGGTTGTTATCCGCCAAATTGCCCCGGGTATAGCCACTGCAACGTTGTTGTCTATTGGCAGAGCCATAGGAGATGCGGCAGCGGTAATGTTCACGGCAGGCTATTCCGACAGAATTCCGACAGCATTGTCCCAACAAACGGCGACATTGCCGTTGTCGGTGTTTTTCCAATTGAGCAGTCCTATTCCCGAAGTGAGAAACAGAGCATACGCGGCAGCCTTGGTGCTAACAATTATAGTTTTGATATTGAGTATATTAGGTCGTTTTTTCACAAATCGTTTTTCAAAAAATAAATTATAATGTCCATAGAAGTTAAAAATCTGAATGTTTATATCAAAGATAATCACATTCTTAAAAATATAAACCTCACTCTTCCGGAGAAAAAGATAACTTGTATCATAGGTCCTTCGGGTTGTGGCAAATCCACCTTGTTGAAAACCTTGAACAGACTGATAGATTCAGTTGAAAATGTAAAAGTTGAAGGCAATGTTTTTGTTGACGGAGAAGATATTATCAACAGCAATGGCTATCAGGTTACCGAATTGAGACGTAAAATAGGCTTGGTCAACCAACGTCCCTGTCCGTTGCCGATGTCTATTTATGCCAATGTTGCTTACGGTTGCCGTATCAACAATATGTATCGTGGTAGAAAACTCCATAGGGTGGTTTGTAAAAATTTGGAAGCAGTAGGGCTTTGGAACGAAGTAAACGGCAGGCTTCGGACTCCTGCAGTCAGATTATCCATAGGGCAACAACAAAGATTGTGTTTGGCCCGTTCTTTGGCTGTAGAGCCGGAATATATCTTGGCCGATGAAGCCACAAGTGCCTTAGACCCCATTTCAGCCAAAAAAGTGGAAGATTTGTTCGTTTCGTTAAAGGATAAATATTCTATCATTATGGTTACCCATACATTAAGACAAGCGGTTCGTATTGCCGATCATGTTGTCTTTATGTTTTTGGGGGAGATAATAGAAGAGGGACCTGCCGACCAAATCTTCAACAATCCCCAACAAGAACTTACAAAAAATTATTTGTCAGGAGCATTTAGTTAAAAAAATATGTCATATAAACTAACACATCTAAAAGAATTGGAAGCCGAATCTGTTTACGTGCTTCGTGAAGTTGCAGCCCAGTTTGAAAAACCCGCTATATTGTTTTCCGGCGGAAAAGATTCTATTGTGGTAACATATTTGGCCTATAAGGCCTTTTATCCTGCAAAGATACCATTCCCGTTGGTGCATATCGATACAGGGCACAATTTCCAAGAAACATTGGAATATCGTGATAATCTGGTGAAAAAATTGGGAGCCCAACTTATTGTCGGCTCCGTACAAGAAAGTATTGACACTGGGCGTGTAAAAGAAGAAAAAGGATATAATGCAAGCCGTAACCGTTTGCAGACAACAACCTTGTTGGATACCATTGAAAAATATAAGTTTGATGCTTGTATCGGTGGGGCTCGCAGAGATGAAGAAAAAGCGAGAGCAAAAGAACGTTTCTTTTCTCATCGGGACGAATTCGGGCAATGGAATCCCAAAAACCAACGTCCTGAGTTGTGGAACATTTTCAACGGAAAGAAAAATATGGGTGAACATTTCAGGGTGTTCCCTATCAGCAATTGGACAGAAATGGATGTTTGGCAGTATATTTACCAAGAAAAAATCGAATTGCCCAGCATTTATTTCACTCACGAAAGACGTTGTTTCCAACGGGACGGACAATGGCTTGCCGCTGAACCTTGCATGACCTTGAAACCGACAGAAGAGGTCGTAACTTTGAAAGTGCGTTGCCGTACAATTGGAGATATTAGTTGTACGGGGCTAACCATTTCTGAAGCACATACTTTGGAAGATATTATTGAAGAAATAGCCGCCACCCGTGTTACCGAAAGAGGCGGTCGTGCCGATGATAAACGCAGTGAAACTTCTATGGAAGACAGAAAAAAAGAAGGCTACTTTTAATGAATTAGAAAAAATATTTTTTTATGAATACAAAAGGATATTTGGATATGGAATTGCTACGCTTCACCACAGCAGGAAGTGTAGATGATGGAAAAAGTACATTGATAGGTCGTTTGTTGTATGACAGCAAGTCCATTTTTGAAGACCAATTGGAGGCTGTGGAAGAGGCTTCACGCAGCCGTGGCAACGAGGAGGTGAATTTGGCATTGCTGACAGACGGTCTGCGGGCCGAAAGAGAACAAGGCATAACTATAGATGTGGCATATCGGTATTTTGCCACCCCCAAACGGAAATTTATCATAGCAGATACCCCCGGACATGTGCAATATACAAGAAACATGGTTACAGGTGCCTCCACTGCCGATTTGGCTATTATACTTATAGATGCCCGTAATGGTGTTGTGGAACAAACCATTAGACATTCATATATTGCTTCTTTGTTGGAAATACCGCATATTGCAGTATGTATCAATAAAATGGATTTGGTGGATTTTTCTGAAGAATGTTTTGATGCAATTAAAGAAAAATACATTCAGATGGCGGAAAAAATTCATATTAAAGCCGATTTGTTTTTTATTCCCATATCTGCAAAATATGGTGATAATGTGGTAACAGATTCGGAAAATATGCCTTGGTACAATAAGGGTACACTGATGAATTTGTTGGAAACTATTTCAATAGAACACAAATCCGGTGGAGAAGAACAACCGATGAGATTTCCCGTTCAATATGTTATTCGTCCGATTTCGGACAAATATCCTGATTACCGTGCCTACGCCGGACGTTTGTCCGGAGGTGTTTTGCATGTGGGAGATAGTGTACGGGTGTTGCCTTCTGGTTTGGAAACTTCGGTAAAAGCAATTATGGAGGCGGACAAAACAATGGAAACCGCTCATACGCCTGAATCTGTTTCTGTGTTGTTAAATGATGATATAGATATTAGTAGGGGTGATTTTTTGGTAAAAACAACTGACAGACAACCCAAAACCAGTCAGAATATATCGATGATGTGTTGCTGGTTTAATGAAACAGAAATGCAGACGAGAAAGAAATATATTATCAAAAATACAGTGGCAGAGACAATAGGAATGGTGCAAAGCATAGATTTTAAGGTAGATATAAACACTTTGGAAAAAATTGAAGGAGTTTCTTCCTTAAAAATGAACGACATTGCCCAAGTTTCCATCAAAACGGCCAATCCTATGGTGTTTGATACCTATGAAAACAACCGTACCACAGGTTCTTTGATTTTTATTGACCCTGACAGTTTTGAGACGGTGGGTGCAGGTATGATAATCGAATAAAAAACACTATTGAACAATGAAATATACCAAAGAGCATATACAATCATTGAATGAACAATTTGCCGATGCCTCACCGGAAGAATTATTACAACATTTTTTAGGCATCTACGGCGACAAAATTGCTGTTTCGTCAAGTTTGAGTATAGAAGACCAGACCCTTACGGATATGGCATTGAAAATAAGCAAAAAAACGAGAATTTTCACTTTGGATACAGGCAGGTTGTTTCCTGAAACTTATCAGTTGATAGACAAGACAAATCTTCGTTATGACATCAAAATGGAAGTGTTTTGTCCACAAACAGAGGCCTTGCAAAATTTTGTCCAAACCTATGGTATCAATCCTTTCTACGAAAGTTTGGAAAAAAGGCATGCCTGTTGCCAAGTGCGAAAATTAGAGCCGTTGTCCCGTGCGTTTAAAACTTTGGATGCGTGGATTTGCGGACTTAGAAAAAGCCAATCGGTTACACGGACAAATATGCAAAAAATAGAATGGGACGAAAATCATCAAATTCTTAAAATCAACCCGTTGATAGACTGGACAGAAGAACAAACATGGACATATATCAAAACCAACCACGTGCCGTACAACAAACTGCATGACAAAAATTATCCGAGTATAGGCTGTGAGCCTTGTACGCGGGCAGTACAACCCGGTGAAGATATTCGTTCGGGCCGCTGGTGGTGGGAAGACCCCAAACATCGTGAATGCGGTTTGCATAGCAAATAAAACATTATTTATAGAGAATTTTATCGTATGAATAAAAGCAAAAAACACGACTTTTGCAAGTGTTTGATTTTTAGTTGCTTGCGGGGGGGGGTAAAATTCATTCTTATTCCAACTCTTACGCAAATATACTTGGCAATAAGTATATTTGCGTTTTTTTTTGAAAAAATTGAAATATTTTAATTGAGATGTGTCTTTGTAAAATATGTAACGGAACTTCTTCTTTTGCTTTTTCAAAACAGGTTTTAGGGCGTTATCAGGTGTCTTATTTTCAGTGTAATTCTTGTGGATTTATACAAACAGAAACACCTTATTGGTTGAATGAAGCCTATAGTAGTGCTATTGCGGATACGGATATAGGGTATATAACAAGAAATTTGGTCAATAGAAACATAGTTTCTTCCCTAATTAATACCGCATTCAACAGCAAAGGTCGATTTTTGGACTATGGTGGAGGCTATGGACTTTTTGTGCGGCTGATGAGAGATGCCGGTTATGATTTTTACAGACAAGATAAATTTTGTAATAATTTATTCGCACAACAATTTGATATAAAAAGTTTTAATACAATAAATTTGTCTTTTGATTTACTGACTGCATTTGAAGTTTTTGAACATTTGGAAAATCCCGTCCAAGAATTTGAAAATATGTTAGAATTTTCAAAATCAATATTGTTTAGTACAGAACTTGTTCCGCAGAACAATGTATCCGATTGGATTTATCTTTCGCCTCATACAGGTCAGCATATTTCGTTCTTTTCCAAACAAAGTCTTGATATTCTGGCTGAAAAATATAATTTGAATTTATATACAAATGGCAAGAATTTACATCTGCTGACCCCATTAAAAATGACAATCAATAAAATAAAGTTTATTTCTATGTATCATACGATTACAGACAAATTGTTGCACCGTTATTTTTACAATAGGAAAACTTTGCTTTATTCTGATTATCAAAGCAATATGTCTTTATATAAAAGTAAATAAAAAATACAAGTAAAATTTTATCCGCAAGTTTTTTTTGGTAATTTTGCATATTCAAATTTTTGAAATTACAAGAGTTGGTTTGAATATAAATAAGGATTTAAAAAATTAAAAATTTTTGTGTGTTTCCATTAATTTTTTATTAAAATCGTTTGTATATATGAAAATAAAATTAAAAACTGTTAACGCATAAAAATATCTTATGACGGATAAAGAAAAAGCAACAGAAGAGGCAAAAAAACGAATAGCGGAACTTTCACAGACCATTCATCACCATAATTACCAATATTATATTTTAGACAATCCTTCCATTAGTGATTATGATTTTGACATGTTGTTGAATGAGTTGATTGCATTGGAAAAGCAATTTCCGGAATTGATATTGCCCGACAGCCCGACACAGCGTGTCGGGGGAGATATTATCAAACAATTTCAGCAGGTGGAACACAAACATCAAATGTTGTCTTTGGGAAATACCTATTCGCAGGGTGAATTGAATGATTTTTTTTCTCGCACCGCAAATTTGTTGCAACTATCAAATATAGAATATGTTTGCGAATTGAAATACGATGGCGTTGCCATTAGTTTGATTTATGAAAATGGTATTTTGACACAAGCCGTTACTCGCGGAAACGGAACAATAGGTGATGATGTAACGGCAAATGTGAAAACGATAAAATCAATTCCATTGCGTTTGCAAGGCGATTACCCTCAAGAATTGGAGGTAAGAGGTGAAATTATCATGCCCCATGACAGTTTTAATGCTTTGAATAAGGAAAGGGAAGATATTGGAGAAACAAAATTCGCCAATCCGAGAAATGCCGCTTCAGGAAGTTTGAAATTGCAACATTCAGCCGAAGCCGCTAAACGCGGACTTGATTTTTGCCTTTATTATGTTTATGATGATAAAAACGCATATCAAAATCATTTTCAGTCTGTTATGAAAATGAAAGAATATGGATTCAAAATAACTCCTTATATAAAAACATGTGCTTCATCAACGGAAGTATTCGATTTTATCAATTATTGGGATAAGGAAAGGGAAAATCTTCCATTTGATATAGACGGTGTGGTAATCAAAGTCAATCGCTATGATTATCAGGAGCAATTGGGTACTACCGCCAAAAATCCCCGTTGGGCAATAGCCTATAAATTTAAAGCCGAAAGAGTTTTGACAAAATTATTGTCTGTTGATTATCAAGTAGGAAGAACCGGTATAGTAACGCCTGTGGCCAATTTGGAGCCTATTTATTTGGCAGGAACTACGGTAAAACGGGCAACGATGAACAATGCCGATTTTATTAAGGAAATGGATATTCATCAAAATGATTATGTCTATATAGAAAAGGGAGGGGAAATTATTCCCAAAATTGTTGCCGTAGAACCTTCTATGCGAAAGGCAGACAGTATGCCGATACAATTTGTTGCCACCTGTCCTGATTGTGGGGCTGCATTGGTGCGAAACGAGGGGGAGGCAGGCTATTTTTGCCCGAATGAGAAAGAGTGTCCACCGCAAATCAAAGGCAAACTCCTGCATTTTATCAGCAGAAAAGCCATGAATATAGAGGGTCTTGGCGAAGAAAAAATAAACCTTTTGTATGAAAAGGGTTTGTTGAAAAATATAACAGATTTTTACAAATTAACCTATAATCAGTTGTTCGGACTGAACAAAACATTTTCTTCAGAAGACAAAGAAACGGATAGAAGCGTATCTTTTAAAGAAAAAACGACAGAAAACCTTTTATTAGCCATAGAAAAATCAAAAAGTGTTGAATTTGAAAGAGTTTTGTTTGCCTTGGGTATCCGTTTTGTCGGTGAAGTTTCGGCAAAAAAAATAGCACGGCATTATGGTTCAATAGAAAAATTGCAACAAACCACCATAGAAGAACTTTTAAACATTGATGATGTGGGAGATGTTGTGGCTCAAAGTATTATGTCTTATTTTTCCGATGAAAACAATATTGATACAATCAATCAATTAAAAGATTTTGGATTGCAATTTTCTTGTGAGTCCAATGCTGACAAAATGTTATCTGACAAATTGGAAGGAATGACCTTTGTTGTCAGTGGTACCTTTTCTTCCCCACAACGCAGAAAAGAAATTGAAGAAATGATAGAGTTGCATGGCGGTAAGAATGTATCTTCTGTCAATAAAAAATTAAGTTTTATTGTTGCCGGTGCCAATATGGGACCATCTAAGTTGGAAAAAGCCCGACAATTGGGCATTCCGATTATATCGGAACAAGATTTTTTGACAATGATAAATTTTTCTGAATAATTAATGTGCAATTAGGATAATCCTAAAATTTGGAGTGTCGGGGATATTCAGATAAAAAAATTTAGAAAGAAAAAATTCTTTCCAAACTATTTTCATCTACTGAAATAGATACATTTACAATATCTTCCGGAA
>JAFZUH010000140.1 GCA_017618435.1 Bacteroidales bacterium
AATCAAGCACTTACGTTTTTCAAGGGCAAAAAACGGCATTTTTTTGCAAAAATCGGTATTTTTCGCAAGTTTCAAAAGGCTATTTTTTTCAAAAATCCTCATTTTTTATATTTTTTCTCTTCTTCTTTCCTTTCCGCTCAATCGTAGCGGAATATTATATCACTAAACGTGCAAAAGTATCTATTTTTTTAATATGTTTTTCGTTTTTACATGAAAAAAAATTTTTAGGTTACCGCTTAAGCGGGGGGAACGGGTGCAAGTGTGTGTCCCTATAAAATTATCAATGCTCCCCTCTCCACATTGGAGAGGGGCTGGGGGTGAGGGCACTAAAAGTGCGGGTTAGAAATAATTCCATAATTGTAAGGACACATTGAATGTGTCCGTTTTATCAACCTTTCTTTAATAACTCCTACCAGTCGAACGCATGCAGTGCGTCCCTACAATATATTATTTCTCAATTTTTCTTATCTTTTATAATGCCCTCTCATGGAAAGCACCAACACTAAAACAAATTGTTCGTGTATTTCATAGATAAGCCTGTCTTTTTTATTGATTCTTCTGGACCAGCATCCCGAATAATTGCCCGTAAGTTGTTCGGGTTTTCCTGTCCCTGTTGTAGGGTGTATCGCAATTTCTTCTAATAGTTTTTGTATCTTTTTGCGGGAAGAAATGTCCCCATTTTCTTTCCACCACTTCAAGTCTTTCTGTGCTTCAGGAGAAAAGGCTATTTCCATATATCAGAAACATTTATAATCTTGTAATTCCCATTCACAAAATCCTTACGGCCTTTTTCTATTTTTTTTAACATTTCAGGGTCGTATTCTTCATTTTCTGAAACCTCACAAGATATTTTCAAGGCTTTCAACAAAGCCATAACAGCCTCATATTGCACCTTCGTTTTTGTCCGTAATGTAATCGTTGCCATAAAACCTTTCCTTACGTGTGTTTATATTTGCAAAGATACAAATTATTTTTCATTTATTTTTTAATATCAATAAAAAAATCCCATTTTTTCAACTCCACCACCAACCTTGCAGTGGCACTGCTTGTATCCCTGCAAAACAAATACGGCTACCGTAATACGACAGCCCTACAATATATTATTTCTCCAATGCTCCCCTCTCCACATTGGAGAGGGGTCGGGGGTGAGGGCAATAAAAATGCGGTTTAGAAATAATTCCTTAATTGTAAGGACACATTGAATGTGTCCGTTTTTATAACACTTTCTTTGATAACCCCTACCAGTCGGACGCATGCAGTGCGTCCCTACAATATATTATTTCTCAATTTGCAACTGAAATATTTTATGTATTTTTGCAAAAAGTTTTTTAACAACAGCCATGCACGAATTGTATAAAATATGTCTTGTCCAAGCAGATGTGGATTTTAAGGATATACAAAAAAACCTCAACAACTATCGGACTTTGTTGCAACCCATAAATCAACAACCCGATTTGATAGTTTTTCCGGAAATGTTTTCTTGCGGTTTTTCCGATATTTTACCCGACATTGTATCTGATATTCAAGACAAAAGCCTTGATTTTCTGAAAGAAATCAGTCAAACCTACAATTGCTCTGTTGTTGCAACTATGCCCATACAAGAAAACGACAAGATTTTCAACCGCTTGTTTTGGATTGACAACACCCGAATATTATTGGAGTACAACAAAAGCCATTTGTTTTTCGGTGTTGAAAAACAATGTTTTACCAAAGGTCTGTCGCGACAGACCTGTCAGCACAAAACATGGAATTTTCTGCCCCTCACCTGCTACGATATGCGTTTCCCGCAATGGTGCAGAAACCAATGGAATGAAAGCACACAAAAAATGTTATATGATTGTTTGATTTTTTCCACCAATTTTCCATCGGCACGCTCTAAAGTTTTTGACATTTTATCCTCAGCAAGAGCCATTGAAAATCAGTCGTTTGTAATATCCGTCAATCGTGTTGGATTAGATGGGTTCGGTGTGGCTCACAATGGAAAAAGCAAAATTATAGACCCCTCCGGCAGAATATTGGCAGAAATGCCTGCAAACGAGCAGGGTATTTTGGAATACACTTTGGACAAAGACCATTTAGAGCGTTTCAGAAACCTTGTTCCGATTTACAAAGATTGGGACAAGTAATAGATTTACAATTATTTGTAGAAAAACAAAAGCCACTCCTATTTTAAAAGTCCGTTTCCAAATATCATACACAAAACATAAATCCACCCACGATTTCTTTTTAGAGGCATCACACGATTTTAACAAAATATCCCAACCTTTGTAATGAAACGGGTAATTGGCTTTGATTTGAGCATTTACCGTGTCTTCCCCGACTATTTGTAAAGTTATTGTCGGGTTATTCTTTTCAAAACCAACATCTTGCAAAGCAATAGAGTCTCCTCCTCGCAAAAAAACAATCGCTTGCCTGCCAACCGTCAGTTCCTTTTGAACAATGTCATTGTTTCCCCACTGCACATAAAAAATAATGAATATCTGTCCGATATATAAAAAAACTTGCCTAATCCACACTTGCGGAGCCTGACAAAAAGCATTTGCCAATCTGACAGTCAAGCCTATAACAAAAAAGGCGGATAAAAAGAAGGTACCCCAATAGGCGTTCCATTGTTTTATGCTGCCAATAGCATTACAACTTATCTGTTTGGGGAAAAACAAAAGTATCAATATGATAAAAAAATAGTACAAACAACCTATTGATAAAAATCGTTCGTTCAAAAAGAAACGGACAAATGGTGTTTTACGTGCAAAAACAAATATACCAATGCCCGCAAACAACAAAAACAATATCAATAGTCCGTTAAACGGATATTGAACGGAAGAAGGCAGAACGGCAACATAAAAATGCAACAGCCAAGCAATCAATATAATTGCAAGAAAGAAAAGACAAGTAAAAAGTATTTTTTTCATATTTTTTTTATAAAAATCACGACAATTTGGCTTTATAATCTTCGTATGTAAATTGTTTTAAGATAACAAAATCATCGTTTTTTGTCCATACGGCAATATGCGGATGTTGCACCCCATTAAAGAAAGTGGTTTTTACCATAGTATAATGTATCATATCATCAAAAACCACTTTTTCACCTATTTCCAATGGTTCGGGAAAAGCATAATCGCCCATTCCGATAAAATCGCCGGCCAAACAGGAATTTCCCCCCATACGATAAATATATTTATCACCTTTTTGGGCATCTTTGGCACCTAAAATTACGGGTTTGTACGGCATTTCCAAACAATCGGGCATGTGGCAGGCAAAAGAAGTGTCCAACATGGCAATATGAAAGTCCTTACAAGGAATAATATCCTGCACTTGGGCGACCAAAACACCCGTTTGCCAACCGACAGCCTCGCCGGGTTCCAAAATCACCTCTTCCAAATTAGGGTATCTTTGACGGAATTTTTTCAATACATCTATCAGATGTTCAACATTATAACCTTCTTTTGTTATTAAATGCCCCCCACCCATATTGAGCCATTTGACCTGACGAATCAAGTCGGAAAATTTATTTTCCACAGCCTGCAATGTTCTTTCCAAAGTATAACTGTCGTTTTCGCAAAGCAAATGGAAATGCAGCCCTTCAATATTTTGCGGCAATGTATCTCCTAAAAACTCCCTTTTTATCCCCAGTCTGGAACCTTCAATGGCCGGATTGTACAAATCGGTTTCTATTTCTGAATATTCCGGATTGATTCTCAAACCCAAAGAAACTTTTTTGCCCACCTGCTCATATATCGGCAAGAGAGAATGATATTGTGTCAAAGAATTAAACGTGAGATGAGAACTCATGGCAAGCAAGGCACGGAAATCATCTTCCTTATACACAGGGCAGTAGGTGTGTGCCTCGCAATTCATTTCTTCATTGATGAGCCTCGCTTCATTGACAGAACTTGCTGTTGCCCCGCTAAGGTATTGTTTCACAAGAGGGAAAGCAGCCCAAAAAGCAAAACCCTTTAAAGCACAGATAATTTTTACTCCTGCTTCTTCTTCAACAAGATGCAATATCTGCAAATTAGCCTCCAAGGCTTCTTCGTTTAAAACAAAACATGGTGTCGGAATCTGCTCAAAATTCATTGCCTGTTACAAATTTTTAAGAACAAAATCTGTCAATTTCATATACAAATGATAACGTGTATTTCCGCCATAAATGCTATGGTTCTTGTTCGGGTAGAAATATTGTTCATATTGTTTTTCCGCTTTGTTGAGAGCGGTTACCAAATCCACGGCGTTCTGAAAATGCACATTATCGTCTGCCATACCATGCACCAAAAGATATTTGCCCTGCAACTTATGAGCGTGGGTTATTGGGGAATTTTGGTCATAACCCTCTGCATTTTCCTGCGGTGTTTGCAAAAACCTTTCCGTATAAATGTTGTCATAATATCTCCATGTCGTAACAGGAGCGACAGCCATAGCCATTTTGAAAGTGTTTCCCCCTGTAAACATGGACAAACTTGACAGATAGCCGCCGAAACTCCAGCCCCAAATACCAATTCTTTCCCCATCTACATAAGGCAGTGTCTTTAAATAATTTGCGGTAGCAATTTGGTCTATGGCTTCATATTTTCCCATTTGTTTGTAGATACACTTTTTAAATTCATCGCCTTTGGTTGCGGTACCCCGCCCATCGGTACAGACAATTATATAGCCTTTTTGTGCCAACATTTGATACCACGCAAAGTCAAACCCACGTGAAAAAGAATTGCTTACCTCTTGAGAACCGGGACCTCCATAGACATACATCAACACGGGATATTTTTTGTTGGCATCAAAATGCGGGGGTTTTATCATCCAC
Organism: Bacteroidales bacterium; assembly: GCA_017618435.1. GTDB lineage: Bacteria > Bacteroidota > Bacteroidia > Bacteroidales > WCHB1-69 > UBA1205. The sequence continues at coordinate 4,799 of JAFZUH010000140.1, forward strand.
CCGTTCAACTCAACATTGTCTGCTGTTGTAAAAGTAAACAATTCTTTGGGTGAAAAATGATATGTTTTCATTTTTTCAACATACGCAGCATTGTCATTCAACGTGTTGAGCAATTTGCCTGAAGATTCGTGTAAAGTATAAACAGGAGGCGTATTTGCATCGGAATACACATTTCTGTAATAACGGCAGGTAGGGCTAAAGGTTACCTCGTTCCAACCCTTGCCGTTGGAAAGCATTTTCTTTTTCTTGCCCGAAAAATCTATGCAATACAAATCTCTGTTCAGTACATTCGATTCGTTGGAAAGATAATAAATCAGTTTTTTGGCTTTATCTACAGCACAAATATTGGCAACCTCCCATTTTCCATTAGTCAATGGGGTGATTTGACCATTAAACACAACATAATAAATATGATTAAAACCGTTTCTTTCAGATGTAACAATCATACTTTTGTTGTCATCAAGGAAAAAATAATCGTCTGTAACGTCTAACCATGCGGAATTTTCATCGGTATAAACCAAATCTTTGGCATGGGTGGTGAGATTGCATTTGAAAAACTCCAATTTGTTTTGATGACGGTTCATTTTCAAGACCATCAAATCATTAGAATTGTTCAGCCAATAGATTCTGGGAAAATAACAGTTGCTGTTGTCCCCCAAATCAATAGTTTGATTGGTATTGTTTTTCACATTGTAAACATGAACCTCCACCAAAGAATTGTCTTCTCCCGCTTTGGGATATTTATATTTGTATTCCTGAGGATACAACTTTCCATAAATGGTCATGGAAAATTCTTTTACTTTGCTTTCATCAAAACGGAGATAGGCAATTTTTTCATTATCGGGAGACCAAGCAAAATAGCAACTTTGGCTCAATTCTTCTTCATACACCCAATCTGCCATACCATTGATAATATAACGGTCTTTACCGTCAAAAGTAATTTGTGTTTCTTTTTCCTGTTCCAAATCAACAACAAAAAGATTATTTTCACGAACAAAAGCCACATGGTTGCCATCGGGAGAAAAAGTGGCGAAACTTTGCTTGCCCTTTGTCGTGTCAGACAAGGGTTTTACAGTGCGTTTGTTTAAATCGACAATATAATAAAATGCCTTTGTTGAACGGCGATAAATGGATTCCTTTTGCGAAGCCAAAAGAACCTTTTTTTCTGTTTTGTCAAAACTAAAATCGTTGATTTTTTGAATACGCAAAAAAGAATTGGCTTCTATCAAATCATTATCACTCAACAATGTGGAAACTTTTTCCCCATTGACAAATTTATGTTTGTCAATGCTTGTTTTGGTACTTACCGTATAAAAATCACTCCCCGGCAAGGTATTGAATCCGGGAACTCCGGAAGGATAAAATGTGTATTTTTTCCAAATATCTTCTACTGTAATTTCGTTTTGTGCAAAAACATTGCCCCCAACCAATAGCCACAAGGCCAAACATATTTTCAAAATCCGTCTTGTATACATTGTTTTAACTATTTTGTTTATACAACTGCAAATGTACAATTTTTTTTCAACTTCGGGTATTGGATTTCAGTTTTGTTGATAAAACAAAAGTTTTTGGAATTAATTCCAAAAACTTTGTAAAATTATATATTTTTGGGAATGTATTCCATTTTTTGAGTGTCAAATAAGAGTTTGAAAAATGTAAAATAGCAATTAATAATCTTATTGTTCGGCAAAAGCCTTTGTTTGTTTATGAAAATATTTTTTTATTCGGTTAGTAACCAATCTAATACATTTTGTTGTTTGATACCATCATGATAAGTTGTTGGCATAGTATCCAATGTTAAAATAGTTTTGGGAAAATTATCTTTAACTGCTTTTAAAGGTTGTATTTCTCTATTTAACGTTGTTGTATCGAGAACAGAAGCGGCTACTTGATAATAAGCGACTTCCTGCATATTTACTGTTACAAAATCTATTTCTAAAGAATCGGTTTTTCCCACATAAACGCGGTTGTTTCGCCGTAATAGTTCCAAATATACCACATTTTCAAGAATGCGACCATAGTCTGTATTTTTTGCTCCAAGAAGGCTATTACGCAAGGCTACATCTACCATATAATATTTTTCCATAGTTTTTAGCAATTGACGACCTTTGATATTGTATCTTTTGGCTGGATAAAAAATAAAACTCTGACATAATGCAGACAAGTATTTTTCAATTGTTTTTACATCAACTTTTTGCCCAAAAGAAGTCAGCGTATCTGCTATTTTTTTCACCGAAAGAGTATTGCCAATATTATCGGCTAAAAAAACCATTATATTTTCTAACATCATCGCATCGCTTATGCGGTTGCGTTGAACAACATCTTTTAAAACAATTGTATTGTATATTCCTCTGATGTAATCGTTTGTTAATTGCTCATTGTGAACAAATTCCAATGCGTATGGGAATGATGAAAATGTGATATAATCTGCATATTTCCGTTCCAAATTGTTGGTGTTACCCGAGGCTGTTACATATTCTTTAAAAGAAAAAGGCAATACTTGTATCTCAATATATCTGCCTGACAGCAAGGTGGCTATTTCACTTGAGAGCAAATATGCATTTGAACCCGTAATGTAAATATCTATATTTTCTTTTATAAACAAGGCATCAACCACATCTGCATAATTTTCCACATGTTGAATTTCATCAAGAAAGATATAATAATACGATTTTTTGTCAAGTTTTTGAGAAATATATTGGTACAATGTTTTTGCATTTCTCAGTTCCACAAAATCATAATCTTCAAAATTGATATTGATGATTTGATTTTCTTTTATTCCAGATTTCAGCAATTCTTGTTGAAATAGTAGCATTAGTGTACTTTTGCCACAACGCCGCACCCCTCTGATAACCTTTATTAGTTTTTTATTTCTCAGATTCTTAAGCTTTTGAACATATTGCTCTCGTTGTATTATTTCCATAAGCAAAATATTTTTTCTGCTGCAAAGATACAAAAGTTTTTGGAATTAATTCCAAAAACTTTGTAAAATTATATATTTTTGGGAATAAATTCCCAAAAATTAAAAAACTAATAAATGTTTCATTTTATAAAAGAAAGAATATGACGAAATTTATTTGCTTTTCACGCAACGAACGCACTTATCTGTGTCAGACTTGTCATCTCTTCCTTTTTCTCTCTTTTTCACATCAAAATAATAAGCGTATTTTTTATTCTTTTCGTCAGAACTCCAATATTTGAAATTCCCATTTCTGCCATTCAAATTTTTTATTTCAATCTGAACAAAAGACATTTTGGTTAATTCCTCAATAGTCGGCAATCTCCAACCTTCTCCTTTTAACGAACAAACCATTTGTGCATGTTCCCAAGAGAAAAATCCCGATTCATCTGCCGCCGATACCCAAAAGTTAGTATTAGGTATATTGATATTTTCTTCCGAAGATGGTCCTAGTGTTATGACTTTCAATATCTTTTCCATAAGGTTATCTACCGCCGTCTCCATTGCTTTGTAGGCGGCTTTTTCTTCAGTCGTAGCACTTCCTTTTTCGCTAATATCGTCACTGAATACAGATTTTTGTTTGTGTAAATCATAAATATCAAGACTAATGTTTGCCACACAAGAAACAAATTGTGTTAATTTAAAATTGATTGATTTTGTTTGCTTTGCTTCTACTGTTATCGTTAATTTAAAATCAGCCTTGGATTTATCATTAATAAAACTGCAACCATTGGTTGCCAATTGGGATTTTAATTTATTGGCAACGATATTCACTTGTTTGCCGAAAACATCTTCAGAACTTTCCACATACACCATCACCGCTTGTGCTAATTGTGCCGAAAGCAGGTTTATCTCATTATGCAGGTTTTCCGTACGGGTTTGTTGCAATGTTTCGGTAGAAACAGCGGGGTCTGTCATTCGCATGGAATCTTGAATTTTACGTACATCAGTCAAAATCTTTTTAGCCAACTCACATTGTGAACGAGCTTTGGCTTTTTCGTCATTTTTAACCAGATTTTTGCTTGTCTGCAAAAAACTTTCAACCTGTATCAGTTTTTGCGACAGATTGTTTTGCAGATTTTCAAGAATCTCAGATTTGGGATCCAATTGCGATTGCAATTGCAACAAATCTTTGTACAGGTTTTTAGACCTGTTTTGCTGTATGTCCGTTTCTGAAATCTGGCTGTTGACAGCAAGCAGCAAACTTTGGGATTCATTTATTTTCTC
>JAFZUH010000141.1 GCA_017618435.1 Bacteroidales bacterium
CCATATACCTACGTCTGGACGAACAAGTCGAGCGGAGCGGTAGTCGGCAATCAATACATGGTAGAGAATTTGGATACAGGTTATTATAAGGTAGTTGTAAGAGACAGTAACCTGTGTGAGTTGAAGGATAGCATACGGGTTTATTCTACGGGATTACCGGAAATAATTATAGAGCAAGTAACGCAAGAGACCTGTGATAAGTCTAACGGTAGTGCAACGATAGCCGTAAGAGAGGCTACGCAACCGATAGTATATACATGGACGCCGAATCCTACAGGTAGTACAGATTCTACGTTGTCAGGCGTAGTAGGCGGTACCTATCAGGTGAAGATAAGAGATGTGAACGGTTGTGAGGCGATGAAGAGTATAGAGATAGGTTCATATCCTGATTTGGTTGTGGAAGGTACCACTACACCTGAAAAATGTCATAGAAAAGACGGAGCCGTAAGTTTGAGTGTAACGAGCGGCAATCCAAGTTCTGTAACTTATGTTTGGACAAATTCCGCAGGTCAAGTTATAGATACGACTGCCCATGCGACTTCATTGTCGGCAGGCCAATACAGAGTAATGGTTAAGGATACACTATGTGAGGCAGAACAGTCCTTTGAGATTACCCACATAGACGGTCCTAAGGCAGATTTTGAAGCGAGTGACTATCGTATTGCAACCAATAGGGAATTAAGGTTCACAGACGAAAGCGAAGGTGATTTGAGTTCATGGTTGTGGCATTTTGGCGATAATTCCACGGATACGGGTTCAGAGGTTTCACATGCGTATGGAGATGCAGGCGAATACAGTGTATTGTTGCAAGTTACCGATGAGAACGGTTGTATGGATACGGTTTCAAAGGTTATTCAAGTTTATTACAAAGATTTGAATGTCTTTATACCGAATACATTTACCCCGAACGGAGACGGTTTGAATGACACTTGGGGACCTATTATATCGGATTATACCAAAGAATCTTATACGATAAGTCAGATGCTTATTTATGACAGATGGGGGCAGGTGATTTTCCATAGTGAAGAACCTGATGCCCAATGGGACGGTATAGCGGACGATGGTAAGATTGTTGCACCCAATACTGTCTATGCCTATATTATCATACTAAAGAATGAGGCAGGCTATGAATACGAACTGACAGGACATGTTTTTGTTTTGAGGTAATTTGTGTCGCTTTAAATAAGTGGGATATATTAAAAAATAATCATCGTTGATTGTTTCAGCGGTGATTTTTTTATACGAAAAAATATAACGATAACAAAAATAATTGTATTTTTGCATAATTAACTATTAAGAAAAATAGAATTTAGTAAATTAAAAATAAATCGCATATTGCCTATGAATAAATAGTGAAAACTAATATACATATCGTAGAATAGAAAAAGCGAAGTTAGTTTATTCTGGATTTCTTGAAACTTGGACACTTTCAAAATCCTCCCAGAGTAAAGCAACGGAGTTCTCGCTGATTGGCGTGGGCTTTGCTCGTTGTAATTGGGAGGATTAGGTAGTCCAAGACCTCAAGAAATCCGATGAAAGCGAAAAAGTACCACGCTTTTTTATGTGTATATTTCTCAAAAAACAAACATTGGTACAAAATAAAAATAATTTAATTTGAATAAAAAATCGCTAAAACCGATGTGCCGATGGGATATAAATGGCACACACATATTAGATGAAAATACAAACAAAATATCTGTTATTAATATTATTAAGTTTTTTAGTTATAGTAGGCTGTAAAAAACAAAAAGTTACTATTCGCGTTTCATCAACCGAACCAACCTGTATTGTTAATGGAGGAGGGACTTTTGAACGGGGAACAGAAATAAGTATTGCTGCAATTCCTGCAGATGGTTATAAATTTTTGTATTGGGAAAATAGTATTGCATTAGAAACGGATGCTTCTAATCCAAAGTATATTACCGCTAACGCAAATGTAACTTATACTGCCTATTTTGAGAAAATCAATAATGGAGGTGGTAATGGCGGAGGAGGAAACTCCTCAACAATTTCCGCCCCGACAGGAGTTAGTGCTACCAAATATGATGAAACATATATTTATGTTGAGTGGAATGCTGTATCTAATGCAACCTCCTATAATGTCTATTGTTGTTCAACTTATAATGGATCTTATAGTAAAATAGGTAATAATTTAGAACAACCGTATTGTTATGTGAACTACAATGGTGTTAGTGGAGATTATTATTTCAAGATAACAGCAGTGAATAGTAGTGGGATAGAAAGTAGTATGTCCTCTTATGCTCGTTGTTCAATTAGTAATAGCGGCGGTGGTGGCGGAACATCTGTTCCTAATACTCCAACAGGTGTTACAGCGACTAATACAGGTACGTCCACTTCACCCAAAATCAAAATATCATGGTCATCTGTTTCAGGTGCAACGAGTTATAAAGTGTATAGAAGTTCAACTGCTAGTGGAACCTATTCTCAAATAGGTTCGGCAACTTCCTCTACTTATTTGTACGATAATAGTCCGTTGTCAGGATATAATTATTACAAAGTAAAAGCCATTAATAGTGCAGGCGAAAGTTCTTATAGTTCGTATGCCTACTATAATAATACAAATAATGGAGGTGGCGGTGGTGGCGGCACTACAACTTATTCTCCTTGTCCGCCAACAGTTTCTGTTAGCGGAACCTCATCACAAACAGTTTCATGGACTATTTCAACAAGTTCAGGTTGTGGCAGTCCTACTTCGTTTGAAGTTTATAAATTTGTGCCTTGTGCTAATACATGGACACTAAAAACAACAACAACATCACGAACTTACTATGTTTCTTCCAGTGATATTCATCCGGGAATTAATAGATATGCAGTAAAAGCGATAAATAGTGCTGGGAGTGCTGCTAACTATGCATTTAGTTCATCAGTATCATTAGCAGCACCTACTTCATTTACCGCTCAGAAGTCAGGTAGCAATGTAACATTCACTTGGTCTAAAGTAGCGAAGGCTACAGGATATCAAATATATGAATCATCTTCCTCCAGTGGAACTTATACTATACTTGATAGAATAGATAATGTAAATACAACAACATTAACAAGATATTATCCTGCATCATCTGGAACAACAAGATATTTTAAGATAGAAGCCTATTTTGATTGCGATGGTGTTGGTGGACCTATATATAGTAACAAGACTACCTACAAGAGTGTTACTTTCTAAAAAATACAAATAGTTTTAGTGTTAATGGCAGGCAGAAAAAATTTGTCTGCCATTTTTTCTATGCTTTGTTGGGGTATAATGTCAGGTTATTTTTACAACTGCAAAACAAAACCACTCAAAATGTTCATCAACCCCAAAAAGTTGAAATAAAAAATTAATAAATTGAATTTATTTAAGAAAATAATCATATATTTGTAACACTAAAACAAGAGAATTTTTATGGTAAGGTTCACGCATTTACATGTACACTCACATTATTCAATTTTAGACGGTTTGTCCAAAATTCCGGATTTGATAACTACGGCAACAGCCAACGGTATGTATGCAATGGCACTGACAGACCATGGTAATATGTATGGTATCAAGGAATTTTTTGATGCTTCCAATAAATACAACGGCAAGATAAAAGATAAAATAAAAGACTTGCAACAGCAAGCCGCAGAGGC
>JAFZUH010000142.1 GCA_017618435.1 Bacteroidales bacterium
AAAATTAATTAAAGAAAACGCTTGTCATCAATGACAATGCTTAAAAAAGGTGATACGTTAAATATGATTTTACCGTTCTGCAAGCAGTTTCGCATATTGTAACGAATATGACAAGACAAAACGGGCATTGCTTCGCTCGCCTAAAAAATAAGGCTGGCGCCTTAGAAAACAACGAATTCCACTGCTTCTTCCTCCAGGACGGAGGATTTTTTTTCTTTACTTTTGTCTTGTTACAAAAGTAACAAAAAAAAGTAAGGAAGTACAAAAATTTAATTTCAAAAACTATTTATGTTAATTTTTTATTGTAATTTTGCAATATGATAGTATCTTGCAAATTCATTGAATAAAAGAATAAAATCGGGTGAATATATACATACGGAGTTTAAAACTTCGTTTGGTGAAGCGGCGACTATAGTCTTGGCATCATTTGCCAATGGCACAAAAAAATACAGAACAAGTGATTTGTCTGCCCTTGTATCCTGATTTGGGAAATGATGATTTGGAAAGAATTATAGATTTGATAAAAAATAGTGAGACAACCATAATTGGAAGTAACAATGACTAATGTGACCGATACCTTAATTCCTTAGGGACAACATATACAAATTATGGATAACTATAAAAAAAGGAAGTATGCATTGGTAACATTCAATTAAAAAGATGGGAAAATGGGCGAAATAAAAATATCAAATACAGAAGAACTTTATACTGCGATAGCAGGCGTGCTAAAGGACGCAAGGTCGCATATAACACATGCTGTTAATTCGGTCATTGTAAATGCTTACTGGTATATAGGAAAATATTTGATTGAGTTTGAACAAAATGGCCGTGAAAGAGCAAAATACGGCGATTCAACTATAAACGAATTATCTTCAAAATTACAAACCGAGTTTGGTAGCGGCTTCACACCTACAAATCTTAGGTATATGCGACAATTTTATCAGTTGTTCCCAAATTATCACACAGTGTGTGACAAATTGAGCTGGTCGCATTACAGGACTTTGCTGAAAATTGATAACGAACAGGTGAGATTTTTCTATATGCATGAGTGTGCATCGGCAAATTGGACAGTACGTCAGTTGGAACGGCAAATAAACACCCGGTTTTATGAAAGACTGATAGCAAGCAAAGACAAAGAAGCTGTACGTAACGAAATTTCTGTTCATGCAACAGAACTGACTCCGAAAGAAATAATCCGTGACCCGTATATATTAGAATTTTTGCAAATACCACAGAGTGAACATTTTTTAGAATCGGACTTGGAACGAATGTTGATTTCAAAACTGCAACATTTCTTGCTTGAATTAGGGAAGGGGTTTTCATTTGTTGCAAGGCAAAAAAGAATCTCTTTTGATGACAAACATTTCTATATTGATTTGGTATTTTATAATTATCTGGCACGATGTTTTGTATTGATAGATTTAAAGACCGATGAACTGACCCATCAAGATTTGGGACAAATGCAAATGTATGTGAATTATTATACACGCGAATTGATGAACCAAGGCGATAATCCGCCAATTGGAATTGTGCTTTGTGCCGACAAAAATGATTCGGTTGTTAAATATACTCTTCCTGAAGGTCAAACTCAAATTTTTGCTTCAAAATATATGACATACATGCCATCAGAAGCTGAATTAAAAGAATGTATTGAAAACAGAAAATAAGATTTTTATGCTCTCACTAATAATTAGTTTACATACGTCAAAAATCTCTAAAGATTTGTATTGGAAAAGAGAAATTATTATGTATAAGGAAGATACAATAAATATAGAATCCTGCAAATTTGTGCCGGCAGAAACGGCACAATTATCAGCGTTTAACCAATATAAAACCATGGTAATATAATGATGAATGACAATCCGCTTTTTTCGGTGCTGATAGCCAATTATAACAATGGCAAATATTTGATGGAAGCCATTAATAGTGTCTATGCCCAAACCTATACCAATTGGGAAATTATTTTGGTGGATGATGCTTCTACCGATAATTTCAAAGAGATATATAAGAAATTGGAAAAGGATGCAATTAAACTATAAAACATACTATAATGCAACCATATTTATGAATGAACGTAAAAGCGGAGTATCTGTTCAAGGAAAATGAATATAGGACAAAGAATAAAATCGGGTGAAGATATACATACGGAGTTTAAAACTTCGTTTGGTGAAGCGGCGACTATAGTCTTGGCATCATTTGCCAATGGCACAAAAAAATACAGAACAAGTGATATGTCTGCCCTTGTATTCTGATTTGGGAAATGAAGATGTTAAGAGTATCGTTAATCTAATTGTAAAAAATAAATGACAAAACCATTCTCAATAGAAACGTTACGGAGCAAGCCTGAAGGACAGACCTTCGACAGGAAAAGTGCACGCATCAGCGCCAAAGCCCTTGCTGTTGTTTTAACGGCTATGGCCAATGCTGATGGGGGCTCTGTAGTTGTTGGCGTTGAGGACGATGGCACTATCACCGGAATCGACCGGCATTTGCCGCACATAAATGATTTGCTACGTGTGCCGATTGATTATTGTGTTCCAAGTATTGAGGCTAAAGCAGAATATATCTCGTGCAAAAACGATGAGGGAAACGATGACCATGTGCTTCTTATTCATATCAAGCAAAGTAACCGTATTCACACCACCACCGCCGACGACGCTTATTTGCGTATCGGTGACAAGTCGCACAAACTTGGTTTTGAAGAACGGATGCAACTGACATTTGCAAAAGGAGTTTGCTATTTTGAAGACGAGCCGGTGAAACAAGCCGAAATGGATGATATTGATTTGAATGCTGTTGCAGATTACTGTGACATAATCGGATACGATCGTGATGCTCAGACTTATCTCCGCACTAACAAAGGATTTGTTGTAGGCAAGAATCAGCGTGAATTGGTGAGTGGTGCAGCGTTACTTTTGTTTGGCAAAGAACCGCAGCGGTGGTTCCAACGTGCACGGGTACGTGTGATATGTTTTGACGGGAACGTTGAGCATACCGGTACAAGAATGAACGTTGTGAAGGACGAGATGTTCGAAGGCCGCATTATAGAAATGACAAGAAATGTTTTGGCATTTGTGAAGACGCAGATAAAAGAACATACTTTTTTAGGCGAGGGTGCTGTTTTTCGTACGGTGCCTGACTATCCGGAATTTTGTTGGACTGAACTTATTGTAAATGCCATTGCCCATCGCGATTATTCGATATCCGGCACCGATATTCAAGTGAAAATTTTTTCTGACCACCTTACCGTTGAAAGTCCGGGCATCCTTCCAGGGACGGTACGTCTTGGAAATATTCGAACTACGCATTTTTCACGCAATCCTAAAATTGCCAACGTTTTGCACGATTATGGCTTTGTGCGTGAGTTCGGCGAAGGTATCAACCGTATTTACGAGGAGATGTTGAAAGCAGGTTTGCCGGCTCCGGAATTCAAACAGAGTGATTTTATTCTGCGTGCGACAATACGGAAAATTGTGAATACGGAAAAAAAATCGGATGGTCAATCTGTTGTAGCGGACCGTATTGACGAAAATGTCGCTCAAAATGTCGCTCAAAATGTCGCTCAAAATGTCGCTCAAAATGTCGCTCAAAATGTCGCTCAAAATGTCGCTCAAAATGACCGACGGTCAGCGATAATAAAATGCATAAAGGAAAACCCATATATAAGTCGGGCTAAAATAGCGTATATATTAGGTGTAAGTGTTAAGACTGTAGAACGAGATATTGCGGAAATGAGCGACATGATTTCCTACATCGGTTCGGCTAAGAATGGCTATTGGCAAATAAATGATAATAATGATACTAAAACAGAAAACCTATGAAAATCGCTATAATGCAACCATATTTATGAAGGAACGTAAAAGCTGAGTATCTGTTCAAGGAAAATGAATATAGGACAAAGAATAAAATCGGGTGAAGATATACATACGGAATTTAAGACTTCGTTTAACGACGAAGTGATTGTTGCATTGGTGGCATTTGCCAATGCCAAAGGGGGGGAGGTGTTGCCCGAGGGAATGCTTGTAACAGTATTTACAGGAAAAGATGCAGAAGTGAGCTCTTCTGCAGGGGATGAACGGAAAAATATCGCAGAAAATGTCCAAGAAAGTTCACAGAAAAGTTCACAGAAAATTCTTTCTGATGGTTCGGATGGCCTTGGTACTACGGAGAAAACTACGGAGAAAACTACGGAGAAAACTACGGAGAAAATATTACGTCTATTGATAGAAAATCCGAATCTGACGAATCAAGAGTTGGCAAATCAATGTGGTTTAACAGAAGACGGTATATATTACAACATAAAGAAATTAAAACAAAAAGGTCTAATCACCCGCATCGGTCCCGATAAGGGCGGCTATTGGCAGGTAAATGATAATATTACTGATAACGAAACCGTATAATATAATATTAGAGAACAGAATATGAATAGAGCAAATAACAGCATATTAAACAATAGATACAACTTTGGTAGTATTGGCGGAATCGTACAGGCAAATAGGTCGGATATTGCTATGGATGATAACAAATTTGTGCCGATGCAATCGGCACAATTATCAGCGTTTAACAAATATAAAACCACGGTACAACAGATATGAATGCAAATCCGCTTTTTTCGGTTATAATTCCGCATAAAAATCGTCCAAAAATGTTACAACGTTGTTTGGATTCCATTCCTCGCAGGGATGATGTGCAGATAATAGTGGTTGATGATAAAAGTGACCCGAAACAAGTGGATTTTAATAATTTTCCGGGGCAGAATGATAGCCATGTTGAAATATATTTTACCAAAAAAGGAAAAGGAGCAGGATATGCTCGTAATGTAGGATTGGAACATGCAAAAGGCAAGTGGGTGTTGTTTGCCGATTCTGACGATTGGTATTTAGATAATTTGTCAGAAATGATGGACAAGTATGCAGATTTTGATTCTGATATGCTGATTTTTAGGCAAATGAGAGTAGATGCTGTTGGAGTAATAAAGCCTAATATATATGATGAAAAGTTTGATTATGCATTGAAAACAGGCAATATGGAAAAGATAATATATTCTTATTCTTGTCCATTTGCAAGATTCATACGTAAAGATGTAATTAATACTAATAGTATAAAATTTCAGCAAGTAAGGTATTCGAATGATGTTATGTTTTCTCTTAGGGTATCATTAGCAGCTAATAAAATAGAACTAATTGATAGGTGTTTATATTGTGTTTACGAGAGCGAAAACTCATTAGCAAGAAACAATAAATGGGAAAACTATTATGTGAGAACAAAAGTTGCATTTGATGTATGCTCATACTTGAAGTCAATTGGGAATAAATATGATTATTATCCTATTTTATGGGCTTGGTATCATAAATTGCTGATGTCTAATAAAGCAGTTGCATTTTGTTTGTTCCCTAAATTATGTTGTGTTATCGGTCTAAGACGGGTAACATCTTTAATTCGAGAAAGTTTAAAAAAGGATTATCCGAAATATTTTAACAAATAATAATTAATGGACATCTCTAAAAATAGATAAAAATTTAACAATCAAACAATAAGGTCTTATTTTATTCGTTATATAATTGTAAGTCAAAAAGAAATACCATGCAGAAATACAAAGAGACAGGATACAAAACATTGTTTGATGACGA
>JAFZUH010000143.1 GCA_017618435.1 Bacteroidales bacterium
ATAGGACAAAAAATCGGCTGTCAAGGTCTGGTAGCCGTACCCACAGGGGCAAAGTTTTATAAAAACGGACACATTTGTATCCATACAAAAACATTATTCTTACATTATATTAATATATAGAGCAAAACAACGTCTGCCGTAATACGACAGCCCTACATTTTTCATTTCTCATTCCCCCAAAGTGCGGGTTAGAGTTATTTTCGTAAAAAATGTGAAACTTGGAGCGGGAAAAACTGCATGAAAAAAATGGGCGAGCAAGTTCAGTAGCACTAATGTTTGAAAAACAATTTTGCACTACCAATGTTTCTGACCTATAAAACAAATAATGGGTTTGCAGTTTTAGCGAGAAGTTTCCCCATTTTTAGAAAATGTTTCTAACGCAAGACCTTTTCTTTGTAACACTTTCTTTGGGGTTATCAAAGAAAGTGTTATAAAAACGGATACATGAAATGCGTCCCGACAAAAACCAAACAAAGGCTGCCGTAATACGACTATCCTACAAAAAAATATATATCGAAAAGCGAGCCGACCCCTCTCCTATGTAGAGAGGGGTCGGGGGTGAGGAAAATGCTCATTCGGTTTTGCCCGTCAGACATTCTTTGGCACAGTTTGTGCCCATGGTTTCCACTTCTATGGTAGCGTGTTTGATACCGTTTCCCGCCAAAGTGTCTTTGAGGCTGGTTTTGGTCTGTTCCATTTTGGACAAATCTTCAAGCACGACATGTACGGTAAGGGCATTTTCGGTGGTGCTGATAGCCCAAATATGCAAATGGTGAGCCTCCTGAATATTTTCGTGCGTATTTATAATTTCTTCTATTTTTTTATAATCAATATTATTCGGCACCCCATCTAAGGCGAGGGTAAGGCTTTCGCTCAAGAGTTTCCAAGTAGAGAAGACTATAATGGCGGCAATAATCAAGCCGATAATCGGGTCGATGAGGTAAAAACCTGTAAAATGAATTATCAGTCCAGCCACCAACACCCCCACCGACACCAAAGCATCAGCGGCCATGTGCAAATAGGCTCCTTTTACGTTCAAATCCTTATCCTTGTCTTTGATAAACAGCCACGCCGTAAAGGCATTTATCACGATACCTGCTCCTGCGACAACGGCCACTGCCCAGCCCTGAACCTCCTGCGGGGTGATGATTTTTTTGACACTCTCCGCCACTATCAGACAAACGGCGACCAACAACAAAACCGCATTGAGCAAGGAAATAAGCACCGTACTTTTCTTATAACCGTAGGTATAACGTCTGTTGCCCTGCCATGCCGTCAGTCTGAACGCCAACATCGCCAACAGCAAACTCACTACATCGGTCAGATTATGCCCCGCATCGGACAACAAGCCCACCGAATCGAAAATAAAACCGAATACGGCTTCCGTTACAACAAACAACACATTGAGTACAATGCCTACGATAAAGGCTCTATTGAGCGAATCTATTTTTATTTCATGCGAATGATGATGTTCGTGGTGATGATGTTCATGATGATGATGTTCGTGATGGTGCATATTCTTTTCCTTTCTTGTATACTAATGATAACTTTGTTTGACGTTGCAAAGATAATCACTTTTTTTCATAGTTTCCTATCCCTATTTTTAGGTATTTTTTCATAAAAAAAAGATGTCTTTGCAAGACATCTTTCCGTTTGATTGTTTATTTCACCCATTTTTTGAGAACCTCATCGGTAGCATGATTGAGCAATTTTCCTTCTTTCCAGACAATGTCGGGATATTGCTTTTTCAAGTCTTTACATGCCCCATCTATAGAACTGCTTCCCGATGTGGCAAAAGGAATGAGGGTTTTGCCTGCCAATGAATGCGACTCTATAAAAGTATTGACAATTGTCGGAGCGGTGTTCCACCAAATAGGGAACCCGATGTAAATAACATCGTAGTCTGCCAAATTTTCAATTTTGTCGGCGATAGCCGGGCGTGAGGTTTTGTCTTTCATCTCCACCGAACTCCGCGAATGGCTGTCTCTCCAGTCAAGGTCTGCATCGGTGTAGGGTACCGCCGGTTGTATTTCATAAATATCGGCATTGGCGATTTTGGCTAAATTTTCCGCCACATGTTTTGTTGTTCCCGTAGCGGAAAAATACACAACCGCTCTTTTTTCTTTTTGTCCGCCATCTGTTCCCTCTTGGCTGTTCGCCGATTGGGAACAAGCAACCATACCCACCATAACAACATTGGCAATTATAATATTTACTTGTTTCATAATATTTTTTTATGTTAAAATTTCAAATCAACCGACAACAATTTCTGTCATCTTGTCCATATCCAACATTTTTGCCGCTCCCGCCAACAAATCTTCTGCGGTCATTGCCTTAATGCAGTCCACATAATTTGCCCAAAAAGCAAGGGGCAAATTATGTTTTTCCGATTCAAGCAGCAAATCCAATTGGGCAAACACGCCGTCAAAACATTTCATCAAAGAGCCATAGAGATAATTTTTCACCAACGTCAATTCCTCTTGGCTCATCAACGCAGTTTGCAGCACTTCCATTTCATGATAAATTTGCCCGACAGCCTCCTGCACCTGCGGTTTGTTCACATCTGCCGCCACATAAAACATTCCGTCATGAACAAAGGTATGCAAATCGGCATAAATATGATAGGCCAAACCTTTATCCTCCCGTATGTTTTTCATCAATCGGGAACCGAAAAAGCCCCCCAAGACCAAACTTACCAAACTGAACACAGGCCAGTCGGGGTGCTGTTTGTTGATACTTCTTTGCCCGATAAAAACGCTGGATTGTACCGCATCTGGCTTTTCAAAATATTTTTTCTCCGCCTGCGGAATATGGGTTATCAGTGTCGGTTCGGCACTTGTTTTGCCTGCAATATCGCCAAAATATTCTTCCACATTTTCCACAAAGGAATTATCTATCTGCCCCGCGGCAAATATCCTGATATTGTTTGCGTGATAGTATTGCCTGAAAAACGCTTCCAAATCGCTGCGGTGAATATGGTCAATATCGTCTGTATGCAATATTTTGCCATAAGGATGTTGGTCGAAAATGCTTTCCATAAAACAGCAACGGGCTTTATAAGACGTTTTTTCAAAATCAACCGCCAATTCGTTTTTCAGATTCTGTTTATAAATATCCAACTGTTGTTGCGGAAATGTAGGATTTTTCAACAAATCAGCCAACAAACACATCACTTGTCGGGTGACCTTTGGCGGGAAATAGATATGCAAGGAAACATAATCCTTGCCCGCATTGCATATCAGATACGACCCGATGTAATCCAATTGTTCCGCTATTTCCGCCGATGACAAACTTGCGGTACCCTCCCGCAACATTTTCAGGCAAGCGGTAGCAACTCCAAGTTTTTCCTGATAAAAAGCACCTGCTTTTATTTGCACTATCATCTGCACCATAGCAAGGTGAGCATTAGGCAGAAGCAAACACTCTATGCCGTTGTCCAACGTATGCCGTTGAGGATTCAAAGGGGGCAATGAAACAAAATCGTGTATCAATGGGGCTTTGGTTCTATCTGTCATTTTCTACGGATATATATCCAGATTTATTTTCTGGCGGCAATTGCCAATATCAGTCCTAAAGCCGCTCCCAACAAGGCTGCAAAAAGCACTTGGGCATTTTGTGGCAGAATAAACGTAATGGTGTGTGCCGGTATCCAGAACAATGGTATTGTTTTCTTAAACACAAAATTCCATTGCACCTTCCAATCCAAATTGGCAAGGGTCTCGCCTATTTTTATAGGCTTGACAAGGCAGGATATTTGCCCGTTGTATTTTGTGATATGGGTGTCTGTTATCTTATGCAAAGTCATAAAAACAGGAGCAAAACTTGTATTCATCATCACACTGATACAAAACGCTCCCCACAGTTTCAGCCACGAAAAGCCACCCGTCATGGCGGCAGTCTGCCCTTCAAAACCGATTTTTTCCAAAGCAATAGGAATGCCCGCCGAAAAGACTTTCATCGCCAAGGCAATCCACATGCCCAACAATCCCCAAACCAAAGCCTTGGGAACAACACCGAATCGGGCGTTGCAATAATATCCCGCACGTATGCGGCATGCCAACATCTCACCCATCGTTGCCAATATACCGAATTTCAAAAAGGCAAGCAAATAAGGATGTTCTCCATTGGCTTTGAGGTAAAACTCATACAATGCCGGACTTAAAAAAAAGGGTAAAAAGATGGCCAACACCACCAATATGGCTACAAAATCCTGTTTTTTCATTGTCTTATTCTACTGTAACTGATTTTGCCAAATTACGGGGTTTATCCACATTTTTTCCGCACATTACAGCCACATAATAGGCTAACAATTGCAATGGAATACTTGCGATAATCGGCACCAACATTTCTTCTGTTTCGGGTATCTCTATCACAAAATCCGACAAATTCTTCACATCAACATCACCTTCGGTAACAATGGATATGATTTTGCCTTTTCTTGCTTTCACCTCTTCTATATTGCTGACGATTTTTTTATAGGTTCCTTTTTTGGTTGCAATCACCACAACAGGCATATTTTCGTCTATCAAAGCAATAGGACCGTGTTTCATTTCAGCGGCTGGATAGCCTTCTGCATGAATATAGGATATTTCCTTCAACTTCAAAGCCCCTTCCAATGCTACCGGGAAATTGTAGTTACGTCCCAAATACAACACATTGGTAAAGTCTTTCATATATGCAGCCACCTCCTGAACGGTTGCATTGACGGAATCAAGCACATATTTCACTTTGTTTGGCAAATCCTCCAAAGCGGCTATCATCTGTGTATATTGTTTCCGTTGTATTTTTTCCTTACGCATAGCCAAAGACAAGGCCATTAATGTCAAAACGGTAACCTGAGAGGTAAACGCCTTGGTAGAAGCAACCCCTATTTCAAAACCGGCATGCGTATACGAGCCCGCATGTGTCGCCCTTGCAATAGAAGAACCCACAACATTGCAAATGCCCAATACCAAAGCCCCTTTCTTTTTGGCCAATTCTACGGCAGCCAAAGTGTCTGCCGTTTCTCCTGATTGGGAAATGGCAATAACCACATCGTCTTCATAAATAATCGGATTTCTGTATCTGAATTCCGAAGCATATTCCACCTCTACAGGTATCCGCACCAAATCTTCAAACAAATGTTCGGCAACCAAACCGGCATGATATGATGTACCGCAAGCAACGATAATAAATCTGCGGGCAGCCAACAGTTTGTCTTCATATTCGGTAATGCCGCCCAAGGCTACAATCTCTTTTTTAAGATTTAGCCGTCCCCGCATACTTTCCGCAATAGAAGTGGGCTGTTCATAAATTTCTTTCAGCATAAAATGTTCATAACCGCCTTTTTCTATTTGGTCCAAAGTCATTTGTAACTTCTGAATGGAATGAGGCACTTTTTCGTTATGAATATTTGTTACCACCAAATCGTTTCCTTTGGTCAAGACTGCAATTTCCTCATCGTTGAGATAAACTACCTTTTTGGTATATTCCACCAAAGCAGAAGCGTCTGAAGCCACATAATATTCGTCTTTGCCGAATCCGATAATTACAGGGCTGCCCTTGCGTGCCACTATCAAAGTGTTGGGGTCATCTACCGAAAGTACGATAATACCATAGGTTCCCACCACTTGTGTAAGTGCCAACCTTACGGATTCAACCAAATCGATATTCTCTTTTTTGTGAATATCTTCTATCAGATGAATTAGCACTTCTGTATCTGTTGCACTTTCAA
>JAFZUH010000016.1 GCA_017618435.1 Bacteroidales bacterium
GCAAGCCGCAGAGGCAACTGACGAAGAAAAAACAAAAATAGAACAGGATATAGTCGCCTTGTCGGGGCAAATATTCAAACCAATTTTCGGTTGTGAAGCCTACGTAGCCAAGCAAACCGCCACCAATCCCGAAGGTAGCAGAAAAGTTGTCAAGGGCAAGGAAAATATGAGTGGCTATCACCTCATTTTGTTGGCAAAGAATGAAACTGGCTACAAAAATTTGTGTAAAATCATTTCTTCGGGCTATACCGAAGGGTTTTACAATCATCCGCGTATAGACAGGGAATTGTTGCAAACCTATCACGAAGGGCTTATCGTGGCTTCTGCTTGTCTGGCAGGTGAGTTGAACCGTAAGATTGAGGTCGGAGATATAGAAGGAGCCAAAGAGTCTGCAAGGTGGTATCAGTCTGTTTTCGGAGAAGATTTTTATGTTGAGATACAAAGACATAAAACAGACAAACCCAAAGGGAAAAAAGATGTATATGAAAAACAAAGTGCCCAAAATCCTGTTTTGATAAGCATTGCCAACGAGTTGGGTATAGATGTGATTGCCACCAATGACGTTCATTTTGTAAAAGAAGCCGATGGCGAAGCCCACGACAGACTGATATGTGTGAGTACTAATGCCAGATTTGCGGCTGAAAACCGCATGAGATATACCAAACAGGAATGGTTGAAATCACCGGAAGAAATGTACGCTATTTTTTCCGATGTGCCGCAAGTCTTGGAAAACACTATGAAAATTGTGGATAAGGTGGAAACCTATTCGCTCAACCAAGCCCCGATGATGCCTGCTTTTGAAATTCCTGCCGATTTTGGTACGGAAGAATCCTATCATGCCAAATATTCGCACGAAGATTTGCAGGCCGAATTTGAACCTGACCCGAAAGACAAGGGCAAAATTGAAAAAATGGGCGGTTACGATAAAGTGTATCGTGTAAAATTGGAAGCCGACTATTTAAGAAAATTAACCATAGATGGTGCCAAACAACGATATGGGGAAAATATTCCTCCAGATGTAATGGAACGTATCGATTTTGAGTTGAACACTATCAAACACATGGGTTTTCCGGGTTATTTCTTAATTGTTCAGGATTTTATTGCTGCGGCAAGAAATATGGGTGTTTCTGTTGGTCCGGGGCGAGGCTCCGCAGCGGGGTCAGTGGTGGCTTATTGCTTGCATATAACAGATATAGACCCATTGAAATACGATTTGCTGTTTGAACGTTTCTTGAATCCTGACCGTATTTCCTTGCCCGATATAGACATAGATTTTGATGATAAGGGCAGGGACAGCGTTTTGGATTGGGTAACTCAAAAATATGGACAGGAAAAAGTCGCTCACATTATTACCTACGGTACAATGGCGGCCAAGTCAAGCATCAAAGATGTGGCACGTATTCAAGAATATCCTTTGCCGGAGGTAAATAAAATAGTGGGATATATTCCCGCTAAATTGCCGGAAGACCCCAAAACGAAAAAAGCCCCATCCGTAACCGTTAAAAATTGTTTGGAATTGGTGCCGGAATTGAAAAAAATAATGGACACCACGACCAAATATGCTACAAGTGCAGAAGCCCAAAATGCCAAAGATGCAGCCACGATATTGCAATATGCCTCCCAATTGGAAGGTACAATAAGGCAAACGGGTGTGCATGCCTGCGGTGTAATTATCGGTGC
>JAFZUH010000144.1 GCA_017618435.1 Bacteroidales bacterium
CCAACAAGATGCCATCTTGTTGCCCGAAGAAGCCAAAGTGAAACGCCAAGAAGAAATTATCGCAGCAGAAAATGCCGCCAAAGAATTGCAGAAAAAACGCTTCGGCACTGACGGCGATTTGTACAAAAAACGTGAAGAACTTGTCAAACCTATTCAAGACAGAGTGTTTACGGCTATTGAAGAATATGCCAGAGAACGTGCCTTTGCATTCGTATTTGACAAAGCCGGTGATATGACCATCGTTTATGCTGATGCCAAATTCGACATCAACGATGAAATACTTGCCAAATTGGGTATTGTCGCAAATGCCCAACACTAACATATATGAAAAATATAACATATAGACGAAATGTATCGGACATTTCGTCTATATTCGTTTTTACAGAAGGTATTTGTTGAACATTGAAGTTTTTAATTAGCAATTTACAATATTGTCTCCGCAAGACAGCCAAATCCGCTTGGGCATTGTTTAAGATAATGATTCCCATTTCCATTCTTATCCGCCTGATACAACAAACAGACATTCTCCCCTATTTGAGTGATATGCTGTCGCCCATTATGCAAGTGGTGGGTTTGCCTGCCGAAACCGCTTTGGTATGGATAACTGCCCTTGTGGTGAATATTTATGGAGGTTTGCTCAGTTTGTTTTCCATCTATCCGTCATTGTCAGCACCGTTAACCACAGCCCAGATGACCGTTTTGCTCACCATGATACTTATCGCCCATACTTTCCCCATAGAATTGGGCATTGCACGCAAAACGGGTGTAAAGGTGATTGTTTCTTTTTGCATAAGATTCGGGTTTGGTATTCTGGCGGGATTTTTATTGTCACAAATATATACCCTGTTTCATTTGCTTGAAAACCCTGTTGGTATCACCAACTTTTTCACCGCCAAAGACCCCTCTTGGCAAGCATGGATTTTTAATGAATTGAAAAACTATGGCATTATCATCTGCGTTATATTCACCTTGGTCAGTGTAGTGAGGATATTGGAATTAAGCGGATTGCTGCAATGGCTGAATAAAATGATGTTGCCCCTGTTGTCATGGTTGGGCATAAGCCAAACAATGCTACCACTCACCATTATCGGACTAAGTATGGGCATTGCCTACGGTGGCGGCTTGATAATAGAAGAAGTAAAGAATCCCAAAGTCAAGGCTAAGGATATTTTTTATGCTATGACCCTAATGGGCTTGTTCCATTCCATATTTGAAGACACCATTTTGATGCTTTCCATGGGTGGACATTGGTCCGGGGTGATTGTTTTCAGGTTTGTTTTCGCTTTTGCAATTACTTTTATCATTATGCGTTTAACCAGAAATATGCCTGAAGACAAATTCAACAAACTATTTATGACCAAACAATTTTGCAAACATAAATTAACCCAAACACAAACGACAATATGAAAGCGATGATTTTTGCAGCGGGTTTGGGCACCCGCTTAAAACCCCTGACCGACCATTGCCCCAAAGCATTGGTAAAAGTTGGCGACACCTGCCTATTGGAACGTTGTATTCTAAACCTGATTTCTTTCGGAGTTGATGCAATTGTTGTCAATATACATCATTTCGGGGAACAAATTATCCAATTTGTGGAAGAAAAACATTTTGATGTGCCTGTTCTCATTTCCGATGAACGGCAACAATTGTTGGATACCGGAGGCGGATTGAAACACGCCCAACATTTTTTTGCCGACAACGAACCTTTTTTTGTTCACAATGTAGATATTATCAGCAATATCAATCTGACGGAATTGTACAAAGCCCACCAACAAAGCCGTGCTATCGCCACATTGGCGGTGAGAGAGAGACAAACATCAAGATATTTGCTCGTAAATGAAAACAACGAATTGTGCGGAAGAGTCAATCTTAAAAACAATCAGGAGACAATCGTTCAAAACAAAATCACCGGAAAAAACAAACGGCTTGCCTTTAGCGGCATACAGGTTGTTTCTCCCGAAATATTCCAATATATGCCTGCGACAGATGTTTTTTCCATTATTGATTTATACCTGCAAATAGCCGAGAGCCAAAAAGTATCCACCTTTCAACACCAATACGGATTTTGGATGGACATGGGGAAAATAGAAGACATTGCCCTATTGGAGCAAAAATTAAAAGATTGGCAAAAATAGTTATTTGTTGCCGATAGGATTGTGCGTTGCCAAATTTTGCAGATTGGAAATGATTATCTCCGCCAAAAAATTAAAAGTGGCATTATAATCTTTGTACTTGTCGTGAAGCACAAATTGTATTTCCACACTTTTAATAATCATCACAATCATATCCGTTGCTGCCGTTATATCAACTATCGCCATAATTTGAGGCATATTGAAAGACTTTATACAGCCTTTGACAATCTTTTTTACCTGAGCCAGTTCCCATTTGTCAAAATCCGACTTAATATCGTCTAAAAGCGACACTTTTTTTTCGTTATCCAAACGGCTCTGCATATCGGTTTTAATGATTTGAGAATAGTTCAAGGAATCTTTAATCAGTTGCATTCTTTGGATTAAATATTGTTTCAGTTTTTCAAAGTCAGACATATTGCTGTCCTCTACTACGAGTTCCAATTTAGACTTTATGACATCAAGTTCTTCGGAAACCACCACCCGAAACAAGTCCTCTTTGCTTTCAAAATAGTAATACAAAGCCCCTTTTGCCTTTTGAGCACCTTTGGCAATATCGTCCATTGAGGTTTTTTCCAAGCCATAACGATGGAACAATTGTTCGGCGGCTTCAATTATCTTTGCCCGTGTTTCTTCTCTCTTTGACATAACTCTCTATTTTTATTATTTGTGCAAAGATACAACTTTTTTGAATTGAGAAATGAGAAATAATATTTTGTAAGGCTGTCTGCGGAGTGAAAAACAATATTGATTATTTTTTTTTGTAAATAACATTTTTTTTAATACATCTTGCCGAAAATCGGCAAATGACTTTTCCGCCGATTTGGCGTTTGCCGAAAATCGGCAAATGACTTTTCCACTGATTTGGCGTTTGCCGAAAATCGGCAAATAACTTTTCTACCGATTTAGCGTTTGCCGAAAATCGGCAAATGATTTTTCCACCGATTTGGCGTTTGCCGAAAATCGGCAAATGACTTTTCCACTGATTTGGCGTTTGCCGAAAATCGGCAAATAACTTTTCTACCGATTTAGCGTTTGCCGAAAATCGGCAAATGATTTTTCCACCGATTTAGCATTTGCA
>JAFZUH010000145.1 GCA_017618435.1 Bacteroidales bacterium
GTCTGAAACCACTTTCATATAACATTCCTGATTGGCAAGGGCAAACGGAGAGGCATAATCCCATTCTTCAAGTTTAAAAGCCAAATTGGTTATCGTTCCGCCTGAACCCAACTCATTAGAAAGATACAGCATTCTTGACCAACCGTAACTTTCATCGGCATCGTACGGACCGAATCCACGTTGTGCCATCTGTGTGGTGTCTCCGACATAAACAACGGCATTTGTTCCACTTTCTTCAACTTTGCGTAATACTTTGTAGCTGTCAGAAATGGAAACAACATTACCCTTAAAATCTGTTATTTGGGCTGTATAATTAACCGTGCTGCCAAACGGGACACACGGAATTGTCGCCCCCCAGTAATATCCCGCGTATAAATCGGGTTTGATATTCGTAGTGATGGGTACAGTGTCTTTTTTAATGATAGTATTGCTTGTATCGGTAACAGTATATATCATCTTCGCATCGGTCAATGCCGTTTGTCCTGTTGAGGACGCCAGATACAATAAAATATCATAAGGACCTGTAGAATATACCGTATCGGAAGGTCTGTGCAACGTTTTTACGCCAAAAGACATAGACACATCAGCGTGTCCTGTTCTTTGAATTGAAATAGTGTCACCTTGGGTATCGGGATCAGGAACACCATTGGGTAATCTTATCCATGCATGGATATTATAAGTGCTGTCCCTTACTAAATCAATAGTTCCCAATTGAAAGGTATCTATCATCAATGTCGGCAGATTTCCTCTCCAAATAATATTGTTGTCCTGAACAACACCGTTTACGCTCCAACCGAAAACCGCAGATGTCAAATCTTTGATACCTCTATTTTGAAAGTAAACGGTAATAGGTTCTGTAGAAGGGGCTATTACATTAAATGATTTAAAACTATATATTGCAACAGAAGAACTGTCAATTATAGTGGAAGGACGTTGTGTGGTAAACGAAGCATAGACGGTTGCGGCATTCCCACCAAGGTCTCTGCCTGTCAGCCTTAATGAAACGGAAGTACCGAATCTGAACTGGGGAACGCTTGCCCTCCAAATAGTATCTCCTTCAACGGCAGTCATTACAATAGAGTCATTTACAGTTCCGTCAAAAGCATTGACAGCCGTATAGTACAATACCGGATTCATGATTTTAGCGTTGCTTCTTGTGGCAACTTTTGCCCTAATGCTCCAAGGACCTACAGTGGAATCTACACTTGCCGGTATTTCCATAAAAGAAACCACAGGAGTTGCAATTTCATACAGGGAAGCAATAACCTCAAAATCATCTATCAGCCAGCCGTAATTGAAATAGGTGGCAGTCGAAGATGTTTTCTTTAAGATAAAACGGAATTGGGCTTTTGAATAAGAAACCTGATTGCTTATATCAAAAGTTTCTTCTCTCCACCAAGATGCATCTGGAATAGCCAGACTGTCATTAACGTTCCATTCAGCATAACTGTTTGCATTCAAATTGGCATTCAGATAATATTTCCCACTTCCCTTATAGGAAGAAACGGGAATATCCCGCCATTGTCCTTGGTTACCTACAGCATCCAAGCAATACTGAACTTTTGCAATATCCAAAGGCGAAACTTTGCAAATATGCGAAAAACGCATTTGGATATATTCATAATTGGTAAAATCGTACATTGGAGAAAGCAAAACAACAGAATCTCCAGTTATGAAAGGAATATCCCCTCTCATTGCCTGATTGCCACTAACGGCATAATCGGAAGTAATTTGCCACCCGTTGGCGGTAAACGTATGGGTGGACCCGTCAAAATTCTCGCTGAAGACAACCTGTGTCTGAGCGTTTGCTACATGCAGGGAAAATATCATCCCACATAATAACAGATACAACTTTTTCATAAAACATAATGTTTTAGTTCACGCAAACAGATTTCCCATGCCTGCTTAAATAAATTAATTTAAAAAGTGAAACATACGAAAAAGCGTGGAAATCTGCCTTTTGCCTATCCCACACGTAAGGCCTTCGCATTGCCCGATTGTAAAGGATTAGCAATGCCCGAAGCCCACGCCGTATGTATTTTTGCCCTGTGAATATAAAAATTCACTTGAGCATGAACGATTTAAGGATTCGTTCAAATACACACCAATGAACATTGACCATTGCTTTATCGCGTTACAATCTAAGAAGTTGCGAAGTTCTACGTGTCGCAGATAAAACGTTAGTACAACGCCTTTTTATATGTTTGTTACCCCACACCCGCTATAGCCCACATAGGCTCGGGTAGGAAAAATAACATCACAAAAGTACACAAATATTTTGCAACTATTATTTTTTTTATCTCTAAAAATACAAAAAGTTATTAACAATTTATTAACAAATTATTCATCGCAACCAGAACACACAATATCAAACTATTAATGATTTTTATTTAAAATTAACAAAACAATAAATATCTGATCAGTTCCGTTACTGACGGAATTTGTTTTGTTATTTTTGTCAATTTTCGTCATTATTTTTTATCAGATGAGAAAAACTAACAAAAAAACAAAAC
Organism: Bacteroidales bacterium; assembly: GCA_017618435.1. GTDB lineage: Bacteria > Bacteroidota > Bacteroidia > Bacteroidales > WCHB1-69 > UBA1205. The sequence goes on from JAFZUH010000145.1 coordinate 2,514, forward strand.
TCAATACAATCACATATTATATTATCCATCAATAGGTTGAACATACAAAAAAATTATTGTACCAACACCAACCACAGTTTCTTTTTTTCAAAAAATAAAAATAGTATCAAAAAAAATGTTATTTTTGAAAAAAATATAAATGAACATGAATAAAAAACACAACACGATGAAAATCAGCAATAAATATCTGAACATTAAACGCAGAGATACATATTTTGTGTCTTTTTAATTTTGTTTTGACGGCAAAATCTTAACCTAATTTTTTTAATTTATTTTTAATTTAATTATTTTTTTAACGTAAAAAGAATCATATTATGGAAATACCATTTGCAGAGGCTTGGAAAATAAAAATGATAGAGCCTATAAAAAAATCAACAAGAGAACAAAGAGAACAATGGCTAAAGGAAGCCCATTACAATGTTTTTCAACTAAAAGCGGAACAAGTTTATATAGACTTGCTTACAGATTCCGGCACAGGAGCCATGTCGCAAGAGCAATGGTCTCAAATGATGTTGGGCGATGAATCTTACGCCGGAGCAACGTCGTTTTATAAATTTGAATCCACAATAAAAAGAATTTTCGGATTTGACTACGTCATTCCTACCCATCAGGGCCGTGCCGCCGAAAATGTACTTTTCTCCTATTTGGTAAAAGAAGGAAACGTTATTCCCGGCAATGCCCATTTTGACACAACTAAAGGTCATATCGAATCCCGTAAGGCTTTCGCTATAGATGTTACCATTCCTGAGGCAAACGATACCCAGTTGGAATTGCCTTTCAAAGGAAATGTTTCTATAGAGTTGCTTACCAAGGTGTTGGAAGAAAACAAAGGCAATGTTCCTTTTATGGTTTTAACCATTACCAACAATACCAAAGGAGGTCAGCCTGTCAGTATGCAAAACATAAAAGAAACCTGTGCTCTGTGTCACAAATACAATGTGCCTGTGGTTGTGGATTCCGCCCGTTTTGCAGAAAATGCCTACTTTATCAAAACAAGGGAGGAAGGCTACCAAGACAAAACCATTAAGGAAATTGTTAAAGAAATGTATGCACAAGCAGATGCCGCCACCATGTCCTGCAAAAAAGACGCTATTGTAAATATGGGCGGTTTTATTGCCATGAGAAACAAAGAATGGTTTGAAGGCTGTAAGTTGTTCTGTATTCCTTTTGAGGGTTATATCACATACGGCGGATTGAACGGGCGAGATTTGAACGCTATTGCTCAGGGTTTGGAAGAAAATACCGAATTTGACATGCTTGAAACGCGTATCAAACAAGTTGAATATTTGGCTCACAAACTTGACGAATACGGCATTCCTTATCAAAGACCTGCCGGCGGACATGCTATATTTGTTGATGCAGACAGAGTTTTGGACCAAATACCCAAAGAAGAATTTCCGGGACAAACATTAACCTGTGAATTGTATCTGGAAGCAGGTATTCGTGCTTGCGAAATAGGATATATGCTTGCAGACAGAGACCCGATAACAAGAGAAAACCGTTTCGGCGGACTGGATTTGTTGCGTCTTTGCATTCCAAGACGTGTTTATACAAACAACCACATGGATGTAATCGCAGCCGCATTAAAAAATGTGTACGACCGTCGTCATGAAATCAAAAGAGGTGTGGAAATAGTTTGGGAAGCACCTTTGATGAGACATTTTACCGTACAATTGAAAAAATTGTAATCAAATTGAATGATATTGTTACCCCAAAGCGTTGCGGAATGGCAACGCTTTTTTTGTTCTTAGTTGTCGGAAAAACGGATTTTTCTTTCAAGGCACAAAATATCTTTTTGTTTTAAACAAAGTAAAGTTTAAAACAATCGTAAAAAAAATTTTCTATTCAATAAAAATATTCTATCTTTGTGGTATAATGCTTGTATTGTATTAATTTGTATGGCAAAAAAGCAAAATATCGCAAAGAGGATTTTGAAGAAAACAGGTAAAACGTTTGTTTTCATCATTTTAGGCATACTTTTTGTGCTTGTGCTTTTGTGTGCTGCCATGACTATTCCGGCAGTACAAACTTTTGCAGGCAAGCAAGTTACGGCATTCCTATCTAAGAAAATGAATGCAGAATTGTCCGTGGAAAAACTTCGTATCAATTGGGATCTGACCATTGTCGCCCATGGCATATATATTGGGGACCAGCATGGCAATAATCTTATTTCTGCCTCATACGCCCGTATGGATTTTCCGATTTTTAAGTCCCGTTATCTTGAATTTAATCACGTTTATGCAGATAGTGCCGATGTCTGTTTTAGAACATATCTTGGTGAAGATGAATTCAATTTGCGTTTTTTTATCGATTTTTTTTCAAATGATGAAGAACCTACAGAAAAAATGGTGGTAAATTTTAACTATTTGCAACTGAAAAACAGCAGATTTCAACTTCGTAATGACAATACCGCCATGGAAGATGAAGAAAATTTGTGGAATTACAGAAATATGATTCTCACCGACATCAACACAAATATGAAACAAATGTTGATAATAGGCGACAGTCTCAACTTCTACATAGACCAACTTCAGGCGAAAGAGCGGTCAGGTTTTAGTTTGACAGATTTTCACGGACATTTGCAAATATCCCAAACAGGATTGTATTGTTTTGACACAAAATTTCAAACAGGAAACGGAAGTTTGCTTGATGTAGATTTCGGTTTTGATTTCAAAAACGGTTATCAGTCGTTTAAAAACTTTTTCAAAGAAGTTGCTTTTAATACTTATCTTCATCCTTCCCAATTCAACACCAAAGATTTGACATATTTTGTCAAGGCATTTGAGGGTTTGGAAGATACTGTTTCGGTGCAAAGCAGCGTTCACGGTGTTCTTTCCGACATCAATTTTGACAGCACGCTTATTCGTTTAAGTCCACAAACATGGATTTCTGCTCATGTCAATCTTTTGGGCTTGCCTACCGTAGAGGAAATGTTTATAGACGCTAATATAGAAGATTTCAATGCGAATATAAAAGACATTCAAGCGTTTAGTTTGCCCCAAAATAAAAAAATAGTCTTACCCCGAAATTTACAAATCTTACAATGGGCAAGAACAAAAGGTCATTTTGTCGGTTTGTATAATAATTTTTTTGCAGATGCTATCGTTTTCAGCAATATTGGCGATGGTTCATGTGAAATAATGCTGAACAGCCAGAAAAAAAACCTTTTTTATGATGGAAAAATAAATCTGCGGCATTTTGCCTTAGGCCAACTTTTAGGGGTTGAAAAACTCGGCAATATTTCTCTTTCTTCGCAAATAAAGGGAAAAGGAACCAATCTTGCCACTATGGATACCCACATAAACGGAAACGTGTCAGAATTAGAATTAAATGGGACAAACATAAACAATATAACCCTTAACGGGCGGATATTATCAAAACAATTTAACGGGGAAATAGTTTGTCAAGACTCCAATCTGCAAATGGATTTTGACGGACTTGTAGATTTTAATGCCGCTGAACCCAAATATGATTTTTCCGCTCAATTGGAACATATTAATTTAAGTCAGTTGAAATTGTTCCGTCCCGATTCAAATGCTTGTCTTAAAGCAGATATTACTATGAATATGGTGGGCAAAACATTAGATTCCCTACAAGGCAGTTTAAATGTAAAAAACATTACCTATTCTGAAAACAATATCTATCATTACATTTCAGATATTGCCCTCAATATTGATATGGAAGAAGACAAAAAACAAGTTGTTTTACAATCAGATATGGCAAATGCAGAAATAGAGGGGCATTTTGAATACGTTCACTTGCTAACGGCATGGAAATGGCTGTTGCACAAACAACTTCCCGCTTTGGTGGCCTCTCCGGACACAACAGGCAAATATCAAAAACATGACCAGAATTTTGAATGTCTGTTGAATATAAAAAACATTTCTCCTATATTGGCCATATTTGCCCCTGATATTTCTTTGGACAACGGAATGAGAGCCAATATTTCCTTGAATGAACGAACGGAGAAAATGAATTTGTCAATGACAATAAATCAAATAAAGATAAAAGACCAAGCCTTTAACGGTATTAAAGTTTTTTCTTCCCATCAATACGGCAATCCTTTGTTTTTTAATGTCAATTGTGCAAGTTATCAGAGCAGGTCAACGGATACCATGGTCGATTTGAGCGATTGTTTGATAAAAACAGCCGTTTTTAATGATTCAATACAATATTTTATCGTTGGCAAAGGAAATGAGAACAACAAAATTGAAGATATTTTTCTTCAAGGGGTAGTCGGTTTTAGAAGTTCTAACGATTTGTTCGTTTATATAGACAACGGCTCTATTCTTTGGAATAATGAAGCCTTGCTTTTGGACACGTTTAATTATATTCATATTTCTCCTAATGGATTGGATGTCAAAAATTTTAGCATCCATAGCGTCAACGACAATAAATCTTTGCACGTCAAAACAATCGTTTCGGAAAGAAATGAAAAGGTTTTGAGTTTTGATTTCAACGAAATAGAATTGGGTATGACCAATATCTTTTTAAACAGGTTTGGTATCAGCGTTCAGGGTAAGGCAACAGGAACAGGAGGTTTGATTAATTTATATTCCGACAAAGATTTTGCAATAGGTTCAAATTTTCATGTGGACGATTTTGAATTCAACGATGTTGCTTTGGGTTATTTGGATGCAAAGACCGTTTGGGTGAATGAATTGAAAAAATTGTTTATTTCTTCCGATTTGTATATAGATACCAATTTGACAGGCAATAAATTAATGTCATTGCACGGATATTTCAACCCGAGAGAAAAATATATAGACCTTGATGGAAATATTGAAAACTTTAATATCAAGGTGTTGGAGCCCTTTTTGACATCTTTTGCCAACAAAGTGGAGGGTATCGGTACGGGATATGTTACATTTTCAGGTCCAATTTCAAATGCCAAATTGCTTGGAGAAGTTTCTTTGTCGGGAGTTTTGGGCATAGACTTTTTAAAAACAGAATACTTTTTTGACAAAGCGACAATCGCCTTTGTTGATACAGGCTTTACTTTTAAAGACATGCAGGTAACCGATATGTACAAAAACAACGCTGTAGTCAACGGAGTCATTACTCATGAGCATTTGAAAAACTGGGGTGTGGATATGCACATAAAAGCTTCTAAAACATTAGCCTTGAATACAACGGTAAAAGACAACAAACTCTTTTACGGCAAAGGATTTGTTAGTGGAAACGTTCATCTGAAAACAGACCCCCAAGGTATGCAAATAAATGCGGATATAACAACAGAACCCAAAACCGATATTAGTTTGCTTTTCGATTGGGCAAAAACGGCCAGTGAAAACAATTTTATTTCGTTTGTTTCGACAAAAACCAACAATCAAATATTACAAAGCATAAAAAAAGAACAAGATAGCAAAATGGCTATTAATATGAAAATAAAAATTACCCCTACGGCTGTTGTAAGAGTTTTTCTTGACCCTTCAATAGGCGGGACCATCACCGGACGAGGCAACGGAAATATAGAACTCAATCTTGACAGAAACAATAATTTTACCCTTTATGGTTCTCATACGCTGACAGGGGGAACCTTTGATTTGGCTTACGGTGATATTTTGACCAGAAGTTTTAAAATACAAAATGGAGGAACTTTGTCTTGGGCAGGCAACCCGTTGCAAGGCAAAATAAACGTTCAAGCCATTCAATCGACAAAAGTTTCCATTAACAATTTGGTTAACAATTCTGAAAGTGCCAAATACAGACCCATTTCAGTAAATAATATTCTGAATCTTAACGGCAATTTGCTTAGCCCGACTTTCAATTTTAGTTTTGAGTTGCCTGATGCTGACGAATCAGTCAAAAATATTGTTTATAATTTCATTGATACCACTGATAGAGAAGAAATGGTAAGACAATTGATTACAGTATTGTTTTGGGGTTCTTTTGATGTTTCCAGCCAAGGCAGTGTCTCTTCCGGAGGTCTTGGATATTCTATCAGTGAACTTATTTCCCATCAAATCAACAAAGTTGTTTCCTCTTTGTCTGAAAATATAGATGTTCGTCTGGCTTATAGAAACAACGAAGATATGGCTGAACAAGAATACAGCATGGACATAGGAGGCAGTTTTCTTAATGACAGACTAACCATTAGGACAACATTAGGTGTTTTGAATCAGCAAGATATAGCGGACAACGACCGTTTTTTGGGTGATATTATTGTGGAATATAAGATTATTCCAGATGGCTCCCTGAAAGCAAAAGCGTTTAATGTTACCAATCAACAAGAAAAATTGGAATATACTTCCAAATATTCTCAAGGCTTGGGTCTTTCCTTTTCTAAAAGTTTTGATACTTACAAGGAACTTTTCACCCGAAAAAGAAAAAAGAACAAAAAAATTATAACAGATTCAAATCAAGATACATTATCTGTTCCCAAATAAAAGATTGTCTATTACTTTTGGGAAATGTTCTTTTTCTAAAAGATGTATTTTCTCGGCCACATTATCCGCATTGTCGGTTGCACTTATCGGGCAAGTTGCCTGAAAAATAATATCTCCGCTATCGTAATATTGATTAACATAATGTATGGTTATTCCGGAAAAAGGTTCGTGATTGGCAACCACGGCTTCATGAACATGATGTCCGTACATTCCTTTTCCACCGTATTTGGGCAATAAGGCAGGGTGAATGTTGATGATTTTTTGAGGAAAGGCATTGATGATTTTTTCCGGTACCAGCCACAAAAATCCAGCCAAAACAATCAGGTCCGGATTGATTTCTTTTAATTTATCAAAAACAATATCAGTTGAAAAGAAATCGTTTCTGTTAAAAACCATACTTGGAATGTGCAAATTTGCCGCACGTTGCAAAACGTATGCTTTCGGATTGTTGCAAAACAACATTGGAAATTCCACATGAGGATTAGCAACAAAATAATCTGCAATTTGTTGTACATTGGTACCATTTCCTGAGGCAAAAAGAACTATTTTATTCATTTTATTATATATTTTATCGTATTAATGTAACATATCCGCGTTTTTGAACAATATTTCCTTCTTTATTCTGATAAATCAAAAGATAAATATAAACTCCTGAGTGGGCAATTCTGCCTTTTGAGGTACCGTCCCAGCCCTCATTGATGTCATCGGTAAAAAACACAACCTCTCCCCAACGATTATAGATGAGAAATTGGTAATTTTGATTATTCAAATAAGAAAAAACGGGTTTGAAAATTTGATTTTCTGCAATTTCGCCATTGGGATGGAAGGCATTTGGAATAAAAATTTCTGTTTCTTTGGTTATTTCTAAAATATTGGA
>JAFZUH010000017.1 GCA_017618435.1 Bacteroidales bacterium
TATGTCCTTCGGGTACCATACCGAATGCTATCGGAAGAATGCTGGCTGTAACGGTATTGTTGTCGTAACGTCCTGTTTTAGCATCAAAATACTTGGTATTAAAAGCCTTGACAGAACGCTCCACTTGTTTTCTGAAATGCTGTGCATCTTCGGTATAACCAAGCATATCGGCAAACTTAGCCATACGGGAAGCAAGCAAACAATAATGCGGTGTAGAAATCACAGGAGCCTTGGTGATACGGTTGGTATCTTTAGAATGTATCAGTTCGAGCGACTCCGGCGGCATACACCAATCGCCATAAGTATCCTTTATCAAAAGGTCGTCTTTCATATAGCGATTGATCATAAAATCCAACCAACGTTTCATAGCCGCATAATGTTGCTCCACGGGGCGGAAATCGCCGAAACGGTTGTATATCATATCAGCAACGGCAATAAAGGTTCCCGGCCAAGTCATACTATTGCTGTATATAGGCCAATATGCCGGAGCGACATCGCATACCGAACCGCTTTCAAGTTGACAATCTTCAATATCGGTTAGCCATTTGGCATAGAGTTGATGATTGTTGAACATATACGATTCGCCCAGCGAACCTGTCGTTCTGTCGCCAAGCCAGCCCATACGTTCATCACGTTGCGGACAATCGGTAGGCATACTGCGGTAGTTGCCGCGAATGCCCCAATAGGCGTTTTTGTAAATAGCATTAATCATCTCATTGGAAGTTTGGAAACTGCCTGAATTTGCCATTTTATCATAAATGACATAACCCTCAAAATCAGAAAGTGCGGGTTGGGCTTGCATACCGCTCACTTCCACATAGCGGAAACCGTGATACACAAAGGTCGGATGCCACTCACCCTGTGCTTTTGACACCACGAGTTTGTCTGTTACCTCTGCACTACGAATATTGTCCAAATAGAGCAGACTATCGGCTGTAAGGGTTTCAGCAAAACGAAGGGTGATAACATCTCCCTGTTGTTGCCCTTTAAACTTAACATTCAAATAGCCCACCATATTTTGTCCCATATCAATTATCCATTTGCCGCCTTTTTGAAACATGGCCACAGGCTTTACCTTATCCTGCACCTCTATATTTGGATTGGGTTGCGGTTCAATCTTGCCTTTGGGAGCCTCCACCGCTTCGGCTGACCACCAAGTATCGGCATTGAAATCGGGCAAAGTCCAAGCATCAAATTCCAAACGCATATCATAGGTTTCCCCGTCAAATTCGTTTGCTGTACGTATAGGACCACGGTTGGTGATTTTCCATGTAGTATCGCTTACCACCAATTGGCGGGAGCCGTCTTTGTAGATAATCTCAAGTTGTGCTATCATTCTTGGCGTACCGAAATGCACCATCGTTGCAGGCGGACGCCCTCCTTCACGAATACGCATAGCCGAATAACGACCGCCTGCAAGCACCACACCAATAGCATTGTTACCGGCAGACAAAAGCGAGGTTACATCGTATGCATTGAAATAAACCCGCTTACGGTAATCGGAAAGAGCCGGTTTCAATATTTCTTCGGGAGCAACTTCCACCCCATTCAAATACGCACTGTACTGCCCAAGTCCGCTGATATAAAGTTTCGCTTCCTGAATTTCATTTTTCAATTGAAATTCCTTTCTAAGATAGCGGGCTGCTACACGAGTGTGTTCTTTTAACACATCATCAGCAAAATCCTTGCCTATCCATTGGGCTTGCCAATCAGAAGGCTGCAGAAGCGATAGCGTAAAAGATTGTATATCACTTTTGACAGTTATTTTTTTGTTTTTGCTGCCATAAACAAGCGTTGCAACTACCCGCCAATAAGCCTTGTCCCTACTTTTCAAAGCCTTGCCTTGATAAGGGATAAAAAGCATTTGGTTGGAGGCAATCTCTTTGGAATCCCAAAGGTCGCCGATACCTTTTTGTACATTTTGTTCAGTAGAGGCAACAATAATACGATAACTTTGTTGAACGACATTCTGTTCGTTTGACTCAAACTGCCAAGAAAATCTAGGCCTGTCAGTTGCCAAACTCTGCGGATTGGTTTGTTGTTCAACCGTAGGTTTAACTATTTTCACTTTATTATCGTGGCTGGAGCATAAACTCAAAACAGCCACGATAACCATTACGATATAATTCATAGACAACAAAAATTAAGTTTTACATTTTTGTAACCTTAAATTCAGTTCTACGATTCAACTGACGGCCTTCTGCCGTTGTGTTGGTAGCAACAGGTTTGGTATAGCCATAACCTTTGCTGGTCAAACGGGAAATGTTTATACCTTTGGCAACCAAAGCGTCCACAACTGCTTTTGCTCTGTTTTTAGACAGATTTTGATTGTATTTTGCACCGCCTACATTGTCGGTGTGTCCAGAAATTTCAACTTCCATTGTCGGATTTTCCATCAAAAGGTTATATACATTTTCAATTTCTACCAACGATTCTTTACGCAACGTTGATTTTGCATTGTCAAAGAATATGTTTTTCAAAACAATTGTCTTGTTCACTGCAATTCTTTCCATGGATATAATCTGTTCAATAGTTTGTTTGTCGGCCTCTTCAGGAATATCAAAATTCTCAGAGTGGAACAAATATCCTTGTGCCTTTATGGCAACAGCATAATTTTTGCCGGCAGGCAACGAAAGCAAATACTCACCGCTTACGCTATCGGAAGTAAATGTTGCCAACAATTCATTTTCTGCCACATCACTAAGTTCGATAGTAGCGAAAACAGGTTGTTTGGAAACGGCATCTTGAACAAAACCTTTAACAATAGTAATTTTGTCTTCTTCTATGTGCATGGCTTCCTGAGCATTGTCATCAAGTCTGCTCAAGCCGCAAAACGGTGTATGTGCAGCATACAGAGCAAAGTATTTCTGTTGCCCGAGCAAAGTCAATTTATATATATCCTGTTCACCTATGCCACCTTCTTTGTCTGAAGAATAATAAGCATGTCTATTGTCTGCAGTTACCACAAAATAAACGTCATCGTTTGTGGTGGAAATAGGATAACCCACATTTTCAGGTTTTTGCCAAATGCCATTCACATTTTCCACTTTAAACACATCTATACCGCCCATTGTTTCGTGTCCGTCAGAACAAATATAAAGTGTTTTTCCGTCTGCATGGGCATAAACAGAAATTTCATCACCAATGGTGTTGATTGTACTGCCTAAATTGATAGGTTTGTTCCATTTTTTCTTGTTTCTGGTTGCCATATACACATCACGCAAACCCAAGCCGCCGCTTCTGTCGGAGCAGAAATACAGGGTATCGCCAGTCGGACTGTACGAGGCGGAAGTTTCATGTCCGGAAGTGTTGATGTTTTTCATCTTTTTCGGACGGCTGAACTTGCCTTTTTTCAAATTCGATTCATACAGGTTACCACCCCTTTTGTCTCTATAAACAACAACATGTTTGCCGTCTTTGGACAAGGCTTGTATGGCCGAATGTCCTTTGGTACACAATTTGGCAACTTGAACAGGTGTTGTGTATGTTCCATTGGGCTGCAGATGAGTAACATATATTCTTTCAAAATACTTGCCATCGGCAGTGATGATATTTTTTTCGCTTTGTCTGCGGGAATTGAAATACAAAGTGGAATCATCAATAGAAACTACTGCACCATAATCATCGTAAGCACTATTTACCACATTTCCAAGATTGTCAATAAAGCAAAGCACTTCGTCTTTTATCATTTTTCTTGCATATTGGCATTCTGCTATATGTTTTTGTGCTTCTATCTTTTGCATTTCCGTGCTGGCGGCATTGTTGATTATTTTTTCAAACATAGCAATAGCCTCTGTAAAATTTTCATTCAAATGCAAATAACATGCCTTATAAAAAACGACTTCAAGATTCAAGTTCGGATTCAAATCGTATGCTTTGGCTCCGAATTTAACCGCACCGACATAATTGTTCATCTGTTTGTAGCAATTGGCTATTTTGTTATTCAAAACAGCATTGCGGGGATTAAACTGATTGGCTTTTTGGTAATATTCCAAAGCCAAAGCATAATCTGTTGTCATTGTTGTATAACTTTTGACAACATCATCGCCTTTTTTGATATTTTGAACGGCTGTTTTTAACTGTTTTAAATTGTCCGGAAAATTTTCTTTGGTAAATTCCACATTTTGAGCGATAGACCAACCCAAAAACAAATTACATATTGCAAATAAAAATATCTTTTTCATTTCTGTATCCTCCCTTATTTTCTACATTGATTATTAATATATTCCAATGCTTTTTCCACGCCCAAATCAGCCGCTTTTTGCCAATCTTCGCAAGCACCTTCAGGATTTTTCATCAATTCTTTTGTGTTGCCTCTGTGCAAATAGGCTTCGCCATATTGCGGATTGTATTGGAGTGCAAGATTGAAACATTGTATCGCATCCTCATATTTTTTCTGTTTGTATAGCACATAGCCTTTGTTGCTGTAAACCTGATAAAAATCAGGATTGGAACTAATTATATTGTTAAATTCTTTCAATGCCTCTTCGTAATTCAACAAATGGGCTTGAGCCAAACCACGATTGTTGTATGCTTGGTAACATTTGTCATTCATACCAATTACCTGATTGAAATCTTCAATAGCAGCCTCATATTCTTCCATATCCATTTTTAAAAGACCTCTATTGTTGATATATTCCATATTGTTTGAATCCAAGGCTATCGCTTTTTCAAAATCAGCCATTGCCCCTTGATAATCTTTTTGAGCCTGTTTTATCGTAGCTCTGTCGTTGTACAAAAACGCCTGATTTTTTTGAGCCATCACCTTATTCATTTCCACAAGTGCCTTGTCATATTGTTGCGTATAATAGTAGGCTAAACTACGCAAATATATTGTTTTGTAATCAGGCGTATATGCTGCTACTGAACTATCCAAATAATCAACACTTTGAGCATATTGGCCTTCATCAAAATAAACTTTGGCTATCAAATAATAAACACTGTCTTTTCTGTCCGTTTTATCGGCATACTTAAGCAATGTTTTCACAGCCTCATCAGACTGATTGTTGGCCTGCTGTGCTTTGGCAAGCAAGAGATAACTGGCTTTGAGATTCATGTTTATCTCAATTGATTTTTGCAAATCGGCAATTGCGGCAATATATGATTTGGCTTTGTATTTTTCCAAACCGCTATTGTACAACTTTTCCGCCCGTTGCGTTTCTTTGGGTGAAATAACAATCATTTTTTGCTGAGCAAACCCATGTGTCATACATGCTAAAAAAAGCAAAATAGGAATTAATTTTGATTTCATTGTTATGATTTTTTAGTTAAAAATTTATTTTATTCTTTATTTAATTTTATTCTAAATGTACTGCCTTTGTTTATTTCTGATTCTTTTAATTTCAACTCTCCATTATGTTGTTGGTTTATAATACGATATGACAATGTCAAGCCTAACCCCCAACCGCGTTCCTTGGTGGTGAAACCGGGACGGAATATATTTTTTTGACTTTGGGCATCAATACCTTTGCCGTTGTCTGCTATATCTATTATCACAAACTTGCTGTTTTCTGTCAATGTAATCACAATATCCCCCACTCCATTCATGGCATCAACGGCATTTTTACAGATATTTTCCAAAACCCATTCAAACAAGTGTTTGGAAATATTTGCATATACATCATTTTCAGGCACATGAACATGTATTTTGACTTGTCTTGAAGTTCTGTTGCTGAAATAATCCACAAAATCGGCAATGACAACATTCATATTTTCCTGTTTCAAATTCGGTTGCGAACCAATTTTGGAAAATCGTTGGGCAATTGTTTCCAAATGGGTTATATCTTTGTTTATTTCAGCCACAATTTCAGGATTTACTTTTTCTTCATTCAGCAATTCAGACCATGCCATCAACGATGAAATAGGCGTACCCAATTGATGTGCCGTTTCTTTGCTCATACCCACCCACACTCTGTCTTGCTCATTCTGACGATAATTTCTATACATTACGTAGGCAAAAAAGACAAATAAAGCCAATAATAGGAACAATAGTATCGGAAAATATCTCGTTGATTTCAACAGCATGGAATCTTCGTAAAACACATAACAAAACCTGCCTTTTCCAAAAGATATTTCAATAGGCGGATTGGCATCACGCATATCTGCCAACACCTTGTTGTAATAGTTGGGTTGTGCCATTCGTGAAGAATCCAAATTGCCATACAAGATAATTTGTGTTTGCGTAGAATCGGTTACAATAACCGGTATAGACGGAGCATTATTGACAATTTCATCAAAAAAACTTTTAATCAAATCATCAAAAACAGCCCGCAATTGCGTGTAAATTTTCGATTCTTTGTAATAAAGATAAATAAAATCATGTCCATAATAATTGATAGGAATTGTTTTGTACTTGTCTCGTTCCAAAACAAATTGCAAACCGTCTTGTGTTTTGATTTCATTTTGTTCTTCTTCGGAAAGATTTTTGGTATCTGACAATTGATATTTGCTATTGAGCAGAATACAGGGAATTGTCTTGTTTTCGGTAATAATATCCGAATAAAAAGTAATATCATCGCCGATATTTGAAGTTGCAATTTTCAAGAATGCCTGTCCTATGGTATTGGCTCTTCTATCTTGGTCTTCAGCAACAATTTGAAAGAATTTGTCTGTATAGGATACCAAATCGGCTTTGCGTTCAATGGCATTCACCCAAATTTTTATTTTGGCTTTTTCGGTTTCAACAAAAGTATTCACCAAAAAATTCATATACCACATCAAGGCAAGGAACACAATAAAAGTCAGCAGCATAAATAGCCACAAGACCGATTGTCTATTCCGTTTCCTTTGTCCTTTTTTCATTTCAACGCTATTGGGTTTATAACAATTTTCTGACTTGTTTGGTTATACACTACATTCACTTTGTATTTCTCATTCCCCTCAAATCTGCCCTTGTATTCTATCTGCAAATAAACTGTTTCATTCGGTTGTATCTGCTTTACGGACAATTGGGCATCTATTTTTTTTGATGAACAAAAAACACTATCTATTAATAACGCAGAACTACCTGTATTTCGTATTTCAACAAAGCAACGATAATAATCAATATTTTTTTGTTGCTGAATATCAATTTCTTCTGAAGCGAACAATAATTTGGGTTTGTGATGAATATTTTTATTTGCAGAACGTTCATATTGCATAATTTGAATACGGCGTTCGTTGGCGGCTGCAATGCTATAAATCGAATTTCTTTTATCATTCGGATTGTTACTTACATATTTTTCCGACAAATTTTTGCCTTTAGGTTCGGCGACAAAACGCAATTTGTTGCCGTTTGTATTGGTGTCCAAATAGGGTTGAAAGGCAGGGTTTTGACGAATATAGTTTTCAAAACTCACAATTCTCCGCATGGACAATTTTGTATTATATTCATCTGTGAACAATGGACTTGCAAAACCCTTTACGGTCAAAGTAACATTATACCCGTTGTTCAAATCGAACAAAAGCAAATTGTTTATCGTATCTATCAATTCCAATCCATAAGCCACCTTATCTGTAAAAAAATCTTCAATTTCCTGTTCGGCTTCCGCTTTGACCGTTCCTTTTAATCCCTTTGCATATTCTTTTTTATACAAATCTTTCATTGACAAATATTTATGCAAAACATCGGCAAAATTTTCTCGGGTTGTGTCTGCCGTACTTCTCGGATTGGGTTCATCGTTGTGAAAATACAAGGTAATCGGGAAAATATGTTCAACCTTATTTTTCAATGATTCATAATCATATATTCTTATCGTATCGGTAAAATATCTTGGTATTTCAGGAACAATTGTAAAACTATAAATATCATAGCAACAACTCTCCGATTCTCCGTTATGATAAGAACCGATTCTATTGGAAGAAAAATAGCCTGCATTGCCCGATTCATCGCAAGAAAAATAAGAATCGTTAGCGGAAGAATTGACAGGCAAGCCCAAATTTTGAATGTTTTTCCACGCTCCCAATGCCCCTTCTACAGAAAAAATATCATAGCCGCCATAGCCGCCATGAAAATCGGAACTGAAAAACAATTTCGACAATGTTTTTTGATAAAAAGGCGTAATTTCATTGCCTTGTGTATTGATATTGCTGCCCAAATTTACCGCCTCGGAAAATTGATCTTCTGTAATGACACAATACCAAATATCCCAACCGCCAAAACCGCCCTGTCTATCGGAAACAAAATACAATACATCAAAATCCTCTCCATTGACTATAAACGGTTGCATATTTGACGAATGTTCCGCATTTACTTGTTTGGGCAACAATACCGGTCGTCCCCATTCTCCATGTGCATCCAATTGACTGACATAGATACGATAATACGTATTTTTTCCTTCTACCAAACTGCGGCTGAAATACAATTTGTCTTTATTTTCATTCAAACAAAATCCCGTATTGTTGTATTTGTCGTTATTTATTTTTTTATTGAGTGGCACACCCTCACGCAAACCATTGGCGGCATAACTGGAAAGATAAATCCGAGCCACATAATAATCATCTATCAAACGGCTGTCGCCTTTGGTAAGGGAACGTAGTGCGGTAAAATAAACACCCTTATCCGCATCTTCAAATGCATTAAACTCCGAATATGATGTATTGACTTGTGAAGGCAGTTTTTCTATTTCAACCTTACCTGTATCCATTTCGGATACTATTTTTTGCAAAAAATCCAATTCTATGGGCAAACGTTTACGCAAAACAGCATCTTGGTCTGCGGTTTGTTGGTATTTTTCCAATGCCGCTATCGCCTCCTGATATTTTGAAGTGTTTTTCAAGGTCATTGCCCAATAGAAAAATGCTTGCGGATAAAATTCACAACTATCCGACAAACAAACTTTTCTATAAAACTCTTCACTCTTGGAATAAGCATAAATCTGTCTGGTGAGGGTAGCATATTTTTCATATACGCCAATCGGCTGAATGGGATTTGCTTTGAAGAATTCTTCATAAAAATAAACAGCGGAATTCAGATTTCCTTTGCGTTCCCAAAAATTGGCTGTTTCCAACAAATTAGAAGTTGATTGTGCCGGCAATAACCACATAGTTAAGAGCGTAAGAACGATTAGACATAGTGTATTTTTCATTCTCCCCATCGCTTAAAACAAGTAACATGGAATACTTTTCGGCCTTGGCACACGATGTGTTTTGATAATATACGACACATTTATTTCAAAA
>JAFZUH010000146.1 GCA_017618435.1 Bacteroidales bacterium
CAGCACTTTTGGGCGATAGGTTACGGGGCGTGGAGTACTGGGGTGATAACGGACAAAATGGTACAGGACTACCTTGAGCATCATCGAGACCAGCCCAATGGAGAGGATTCGTGGATATTGGAATAGGAAATTTCATCTCCGTGGTATCATAAAACCTCTGGACTTGCAGTCCAGAGTGGTTTAGTTAATGCTATAATAGCTGTGCTTAAAAAAGAACCCTATAAGATTTCGACTATTTTTTCCTCAATACAGCTAGATGAAAGGGTATAATCTTGTCCACCTATATTCACTGTGATTGAGTGAGTTAGTTTGCGACGTGCTAATACAATATAACCACCCGTAAAGCTATACGGTACAGAAATCGTATCCGTTTCGATTATTTTTATATCTCCGTTACGAATGTTCTCTGGACGGTGATATGGCATTATCTCACGAGTATATCCATCATCGTAGATTGCAACCTGGTACACTATTTTATATAGAAACTCAAATGATGACTCAAAATCTGCCAAATACATTACCGAATCTATAATAGTTATATAACCATTACGAATTTCACGTAATTTACCACACTCGACAAAAATATCTTCATCAGTGTCTGGAGGATTAAAAGCACCTCTAACAGTATCTCCTCGGTGAGAAGCCTGCAAGCTATCTCTCAATACCGCCCATACGGTATCTTCGGACATACTCTTATATTGTGAACGTACCTTGAGCCATGTTGAATAGGAAAGTATGGTTCCTAATGTATCACCATTAGAGTCCAGCCACGGCATTGAAACAATATCATGCTCCGCTGCTCCATTATCAATCACTTCACTGACCATATTTGTTTGGTCCTTTGTATTGTCTTTCTTCTTTTTACAAGCAGTCATTATTGTTATACCTGCCAATAGTAATATACTTATTCTAAAAATTTTTTGTTTCATTTTTCAATTATATTTAAATTTTGTTAATTGTATTTTATCTGTGCCGGTATTTGAAAGATTTGCACATAAAAAAAGCGTGGCACTTTTTCGCTTTCATCGGTTATTCTGAGGTTTTCGACGACCTAATCCACCCAATTACAACGAGTAAAGCCCACGCCTTTGGCGGGAGCATCCGCTGCTTTACTCTGGGTGGATATTGAAAGTGTCGAAATTTCAGAATAACCAGTGTTAAGCTACTTCGCTTTTTCCTATTTTATAATGTACAAACTAAATTTGTTTTGTCTCTCTCTTTTATTACCTGATTTTCGTTAATATTTCATTTAATTATAGTCAATTTCCATATTGGAAATATTTATTGTCCTGCAAAGATACAATTTTTTTCCTGAAATTTTATAACTTTCCAACTGGAACGTATAAAAATCCTTATTCTATTATTGTTAGGAATTGTCCTTTTATGGTCTTATTTTAAGGACAGTTTGTCCCAAAACGAATTCCAAGAGGAACAAACAAAGGGCTATGAGCAAGAATGGAAAAAACTCATCGGTTTTATTGATAAATTGTGTTTCAGAAATACGACTTTTTTCCATTTTATCAATTTCATCATACACTTGTTTGAGTTTTTCTTTGTTTTGTGCTCTAAAATATTTGCCATTGGTTGTTTGGGCGATATTGGCAAGCAATTGTTCGTCAATTTCGGTTTTGGCATAAAAAGTTCCGTAAGGAGAAGCGTAAGGTGCTTCACCTATACTTCCACAGCCGATGGTATAAACACGAATGCCGAATTCCTTAGCCAAGTCGGCTGCCGAAAGCGGGTCTATATAACCGCTATTGTTCACTCCATCGGACAAAAGAATAATCACCTTGCTTTTTGCGGTGCTTTCTCTCAATCTGTTGATAGCCGTTCCCAGTCCGTCTCCAATAGCCGTTCCGTCTTCTATTTGTCCGTTTTCGCTGGTTGCCAATGCGTTTAACAAAGTGTTGTGGTCGGTTGTTAAAGGACATTTCGTATAGGCTTCGCCGCTATACAATACCAAGCCGATACGGTCGGTTGGCCGGTTTTCAATAAAAGTTTTGATAACTTGTTTGCAAGCCTCCAATCTGTTGGGACGGAAATCCATCGCCATCATACTGCCTGAAACGTCTAAAGCCATTACAATATCAATGCCTTCAATATCAACTTCTTTGTGCGACAAAGAACTTTGAGGGCGTGCCAAGGCTATAATCATAAAACATATTGCCAACATACGACAGACAAAAGGAATATGAAACCACCACGTAGTTTGTTTCCGCTTGGCAAATGGAATGGCGGTAGAAACGACAAGAGAAGCATTATCCTTTTTTCTTTTCCAAATGTACCATACAATCAATAAAGGTATGATTGCCAGCAACCAAAATAAATTAGGATGAACAAACTCTAAATTCTGTATATAATTGATAATGTGCATTGTCTTTATTTGTTATTTGTTGCAGATGCGATTTCTTTTGTAGTTTCAATAAAATTGACCATATCTTTGTATATGGCGGCATTTTCATCGGGGAGGGGTGTGTATTTTGCGAATTTTGCCAAATCACACGATTGTAAATTGTTGATTATCTTTTTGATAATATTATTATCTATGTGGATATTTTTTAGTGATGCTTCAATTTCATCATTAACCATTTCCATGGCTGAAATATCCCACCTGTTATACATATAGGTCCGACATATTTCGCTTAATTGAGTATAATATTCTTTTACATGTCCATTTTGCCATAAGCGTTTTTGTTGCAGTTGTTCCAAATCGCGTAGGGCTATAATGTGGGCTGGCTCAGTTGGCTTTGGTTTTGCCGTTGTTTGTTTCGGTGTCTTTTTTCGTTTGGACAATTTATAAATGGCAAATACCAAAAGTGCAATAATCATTAAGCCAATAAGAATCCACATGACAATGGTTAGTATTTCTTTTAGAGTAATCGGTTCTGCCAAAGGTGCTTTTATGTCTTTGATTGCCGCTGCCGTATCAACAGGTAAGGTGTTGATAGTGAGTGATAATGTATTTGTATTTCCTAATAGGTTGGAGTCTTGGTCATAAAGGGCAAAAGGTGCAATAATATGTTCTCCTTCGTTAAATGAGGTGATATGGAGCGTTTGTTTCCATGCGATTCGCCCATTGTTATGCGTTGTATCAATTTGTCTGTCAATAATTTCCAAACCATCTATGCAGGTGTCGCATAACGAAGGAAACAATACCTTGGCGTTTTGGTCGGTTTCCACGGCAAAAGTTAAGTTCATTTGGTCGCCAATGAGCATGGCATTGCTATCCAAACGGGCAGAAACTTGTGCCTTTGAGATACTGTTTATCAAAAAGATGGCAATAAAAATTCCAACTATTTTTTTCATATTAAGAGCGTTTTTTGAAAAATTCTTTTAGTTTAGGTACATAATCTTCATCTGTATATAAACGCACAATATCGGTATTTGTTTGTCTAAAAATATCATTTAGAGTGTGTTCATTGTCGTTCCACCACGTTTGGCAATTTTTTTGCAAATGCTTGTCCGATGTGTTGATAAGGTGAATTTTTCCGCTTTCTGCATCTTTTATTTGTACAAATCCGATATTCGGCAAAAAATATTCACCTTTGTCTCTGACTTGCAAGGCGGTAATGTCATGTTTGTTGCCTGCAATTCGCAAGGCTTGTTTGAAATCGGTATCAATAAAATCGGAAATGATAAAGGTCGTACATTTTTTCTTGATGGCATTGGTTAAATATTGCAAAGCCAAACTTATGTTTGTGGTTTTTGATTGAGGTTTAAAATTTAACAATTCGCTAATAATCATTAAAATATGTGATTTTCCCTTTTTGGGGGGGATAAATTTTTCCACCTTGTCGCTAAAAAATATCACACCGACTTTGTCATTGTTGGTAATTGCGGAAAAGGAAAGTACCGCTGCCAATTCGGCAATCAAATCTTGTTTGAATTGGCTTTGTGTTCCAAACAGGGTGGAAGCACTTATGTCTATAAGCAACATAACGGTAAGTTCGCGTTCTTCTTCAAACACTTTTACGTAGGGCTGTTTGAATCGGGCGGTAACATTCCAATCGATAAATCGCACGTCATCACCGTAGGTGTATGCCCGTACTTCGCTAAAAGCCATACCTCTTCCTTTGAAGGCACTATGATATTGTCCTGCAAATATTTGTTGAGACAAACTTCGCGTTTTTATCTCAATTTTACGGATTTTTTTCAGTAATTCGGTTGTGTTCACAATATAAATTTAATAGCCAATTAATAGAATTTCTTTTAATGTTACAAAATAAAGTATTAGCCAATATCCTCTACTAATAATTCTTGTATTTGTTCGTCAGACCATTTCATTTGTTCGTTGTCAAGAAAGAATAGAATTTGTTTATCAATATTTTTAGCGTTGGCAGAAATATTCTCCATTTTCGTTAAATAATGCGTTTAAGTCTATTGATGCAACATATCAGATTTCATTTTCAAATTCTATCTCTCGAAGTACGTATGTTCCGTTATTAAAAGATATTTTATCCTCCATAATTTTATATAAAAAATATTATGGAACTTCTACCGTGTTAAGAATTTCGTTGATAATATCATCTGTTGTAATATTTTCTGCTTCAGCCTCGTAGGTTAATCCAATACGATGACGCATAACCGATGGACAAACGGCACGCACGTCTTCAGGAATAACATAGCCACGGCGTTTGATAAAAGCACATGCTTTTGCAGCTAATGCTAAATTGATAGAGGCACGTGGCGAACCGCCAAAACTAATGAGCGGAGCAAATTTTTCCAAATGATATTCTTGAGGATAACGGGTAGAGAAAACAATGTCAGTAATATAGTTTTCTATCTTTTCATCAACATAAACCTCTCT
Source organism: Bacteroidales bacterium (assembly GCA_017618435.1). GTDB lineage: Bacteria > Bacteroidota > Bacteroidia > Bacteroidales > WCHB1-69 > UBA1205. Next base: position 4,808 of record JAFZUH010000146.1, read on the forward strand.
TACAACCGACCTTGCTTTGATTATATCATCGCAATTGATAACAGCGTGAGTTTCTATATGTTCGTTGTTGATTTGTTGTCTTAATATTGATTTTTCTTCTTCTTTGGAAGGATAGTTTATCACCACCTTGAGCATAAATCTGTCCAATTGTGCTTCTGGCAGCGGGTATGTACCTTCTTGTTCTATCGGGTTTTGCGTAGCCATTACTAAAAACGGTTCTTCCAATTTAAAGGTTTGTTCTCCAATGGTTACTTGTCGTTCTTGCATGGCTTCCAACAAAGCACTTTGCACTTTGGCAGGAGCACGGTTTATTTCATCGGCTAAAATAAAATTGGCGAATATGGGACCTTGTTTAACCATAAATTCTTCATTCCGCTGACTATAAATCAATGTTCCGATAAGGTCGGCAGGCAAAAGGTCCGGAGTAAATTGTATTCTACTGAATTTTGCGTTGATAGCATTTGATAAAGATTTGATAGCCAAAGTTTTTGCCAAACCAGGGACGCCTTCTAATAAAATATGGCCATTAGAAAGCAAGCCGATAAGCAGATGGTCTATCATGTGTCTTTGACCAACGATAACCTTTCCCATTTCCATATTGAGCAAATCCACAAAAGAACTTTCCTGATTGATACGCTCATTTAATGCTTTGATATCTATAACTTCTGACATAAGTATTATAATAATATAATGTTTGTAAAGAAAACGTTCTTTTTTGAAAAATATTACAAGATTCTTCCAAAATCAATATTTTTTTTCGTGTTTTTATCAATATATTTTGATAAAATCCCCATTTCTTTTTTATGAAATATATTATATTTGTTTGAAATAGATGTTTTTTTATGTTTTTTGAAAAAAAATTAATACATAATTATTTTTTTTGTATCTTTGCACCAACGTTATATCGCGGAGTAGAGCAGTGGTAGCTCGTCGGGCTCATAACCCGGAGGTCGCAGGTTCGAGTCCTGCCTCCGCAACTTTTAAGCCTTACAGTTCGTAAGGCTTTTATTGTCTAAAACAATGTGGTACGCTATAGGTGCATATTTTAAATATATACTGAAACGAAAACGGGCAGCCCATTCTGCGTTTGTGTATAACTTTATAACACAAGTTTTACAGAATAAGGCAACCAATCCGATATGGTCAGAGATAGAAAAACAAAGAGCCTGTTTGTCGCATAATCAAAAAACGATATGTGTATTGGATTTGGGGGTAAAAGGACAAAGCCGAAATCGTGTTTCTATCAGAAAAGTTGCTTCTATTGTAAAAACATCTTCAAAATCAGCAAAAATATATAGGGTTTTATCCCAAATAGTACAATTTTACAATTTAGAGAATATTGTGGAATTTGGAACCTCTTTCGGATTAAGCACCGCTTATATTGCCACTGCAAATACAACATCAAAAGTTTTTACTGTTGAAGGTTGCCCTGAAATATCAAAAATTGCTTCAGAAACATTTAAAAATCTGAAAATAAATAATATAGAACAAATAAACGTGGATTTTGATTACGCTATCAAACATTTCACCGATAAGTTTCAAAATTTGGATTTCTTTTTTGTTGATGGCAATCATGATTATGAACCAACGATAAACTATTTTAATTTTGCCAAACAATATGCCAAAGAAAACACTATTTTTGTTTTTGATGATATTTATTGGTCAAAATCAATGACCAAAGCATGGCAAACCATAAAAGCCGACCCACAAGTAAGTATCACAATAGACCTTTATTATATAGGTATTGTGTTTTTTAGAAAAGGTATTGTAAAACAAGATTTTATATTGAAAATGTGAGAGTGAGGGTTTTGTAAGCAGTGTATATAAAAAAAGCCTGAGCAACGCTCAGGCTTTTTGTTTTTATTTGTGAACTTTTTTGATAAATTCTTCCACTTCAGGAGTTCCGCCTTGATAAACAAGGTAACCATTGTAAGGTTCTCTTGGGGTAATTTCAGAATTGATAGGAGTGAGCATCAGTTTTTTCACTTCTTCTCTATCATGAGTTAATCCCAAAGCCCAACCTAATTTGATATAGGCAGATTCTGCCAACATATTGGAAGCCGGAATAATACCGCGTGCCATAAGGTCACGACCTGTATCATAGACAAACATGTGGGTATATCCCCAAATAGTTTGTACGCTCATATATTGGTGAATGCCTGCTTCTGTTGCTTTTTGAATAACGTCAAACATACCTTTGTTTACGTGTCCCAAACCTGTTCCGTTCCATACGATACCTTTGTATCCTCTTTCGATAAGGGATTCTACAACATCGGGTTTCATGCCGGGATAGTAGTACAAAATAGCAACTCTGTCATCAAAAGTGGGAACCAAACGCATAGTATTGTGGTCGTTTCTTGCAATACTTGCTTTGTAGTCTTCCAAATTGGTAATGAGTTCAACTTTTCTTTCTCCGTGTTTTCTACGATGATTGTATTCTTCTTTGATAGGGCATACACCGTCTTTTCTGTTTACGGTAGCCACAGGAGTATCACCGATGGTACGGAAAGTGGAACGATAGGAGGAGTGCATTTTTCTAACGCGAGTTCCTCTATGTAAGAAACCGTATTCATCGGAAGTAGGTCCGAACATACAAACCAAAACTTCTGCAATGTCACCATGTCCTGCTGCTGTCATTGCGTGCATTAGGTTGAGGGCTGCATCGGAACTTGGACGGTCAGACGAACGTTGTGAACCTACTAAAATTACAGGCATTGGCAAATTTTGACACATATACGTTAAAGCGGTGGCAGTGTGTGCCAATGTGTCTGTGCCGTGTCCGATAACTATACCGTCAATACCGTTTTTGGCTTCTTCTCCGATTTTGTTTGCCAAAGCAATGTATTCTTTGGGAGACATATTTTCAGAAAATACGGCAAAAATCTTTTCTGTATCCAAATTGCATATATCTGCCAATTCCGGAACTGCTCCATACAATTCACCGGGAGAAAAAGCGGGAATAACCGCACCTGTTCTATAGTCCAAACGGGAAGCAATGGTTCCGCCTGTTCCTAATAGTTTTACATGAGGAAAACCTTTGGTGTAAGGAAATTCTTTTTCCGGAATTTGGAATTTAGGTTGTGGTACAGCATGACTTTTTATGTCTGTAATTGTATCTACGTCAATACCAATATTATAACCTGTTATAACTTTTACAACAATATGTTTGGAGTCTGTATTTTCGGCACGAGGCAATATTTTTCCTGAAAAATGACCTCTTGTTGTGTCTATTTCTGCATTATCCCAAACGTGAGCATTATATTTTTTTAGAGTTTCTAATGCTTCTTTTTTATATCCTTGAAAATTTTCTTCGCTCATAACCTCTCATTTTTAGTGTTTGCTAATTTCTTGAGACAATTCGTTTAAACAAATATTACCAAGACTGATATTGCGTAAACGCCCCATAATACTATTGATTTTGTCCGTATTGGTAGTGTCTTTGCGTGCAGGACTGAATGCTTGTTGCAAACTTGGTATTTGTTTAACAACTTCCTCTTTGTTTATACGTTTGAAATCCAATGTTTTCAGTATGCCTTCAAAATCTTTTTCGGGGTGTTCAAACATCACTTTCAGCATATTGTAAGCAATTGATTTGTCTATATTTTGTGCTTTCAAATAAGCAAACAAATCATAGATTCTATTTACATCAAAAGGAATATTTTTGTATTGTCCGTGCAAATATTTAAGTTTTTGTCCAAAGAAAACACCTATATATTTAGGACACATATCCAATTCTGTTGCTATTTTTTTGATGAGAGGATAATAGTTGTGTGTAAATATATAATTATAGGTATCGGTTGGAATATGCCATTCTACCATTTGTTTGTAGCGGTCTGCAACGGCTTCCGGAATATTTTTGCGTAATTGTTCTATATAATCATTTTCCAATGGAATAGGAGCAGAGTCGGTATCAGGATACATTCTGTCTGCACCGGGAAGAACACGTTCAAAAATAGTTGTACCGTCAGGCATGGATTTACGGGTTTCTTTTGGAACGCCGTCAAAAGCCATTTTTGCACGTTCTTCAATTACTTCCAAGGCTGTTGGCACATCGGCTTCAGGTGCCCAGAATAATATTTGGGCATCGTTTTCACCTGCATTGAGCAATTGTTGTATTTTGTCAAAAATATGTGAACTTACAACATCGTCAAGGTCTTCATTGGTTGCCATATTCGGTTTTTCCAAACAAGCAATCACTTTCAAGCGACCTGCAAATTCATCGTAGAATGGTCTGCCCGGTTGGGTGAAATGCGACAACATACCGGCAAAATGTGGCAAATTGACTGCATATAATTTTTCTCCGCGTTTGATAGCCTCAACAATAGGAGTGTAGTAGAAATTAAAATCCTTTGGATTTAATTCTATGGCTTTGCATGCCCATGTGTTTTTGTCGGTTCTTTTGTTTAATTGGTCTTTAATAGCCAACAACGCCCATTGTCTAAAGCATTCTACGTGAGATAATTCGGGTATCCATTTGGTGTGAGCCACACCTTTTATTTCTATTCTTGTACCGCCTGTGCAACTAACGTTTACATCTTCACGACCGGCACCGATACCTGTTCTTACTCTGCCTGTGCTACGGTTGAGAAAACGAATGTAATCGCAGGCTTCTTTCAATTCGTCTGGATTGACCATTTCCGGATAGGTTACCGTTTCTATCAGAGGCATACCCAAACGGTCTGTACGATAAACACGTGTGTGTCCTATATCTGACACTTCACGGCAAGCGTCTTCTTCTATACTGAGTTGTATAAGTCTGACTTTTTTGTTTTTCAATGGTATTTCACCTTCTATACCTAAAATTGCAGTACGTTGGAAACCTGCCGGAATAGAACCGTCTAAATATTGTTTACGAGTAATATGTACTTCACCGACAATATTTAATTTTGATGCCAAAGCCACTTCCAAAGCATATTGCAATGCTTGCGGGTTGATAGGAAATGGAGGTGTATCATCTACATCGTAAGTACAAGCGGTTTTGTTGTCTATACGATAGATGATGTTTTTCTTTGTCTTGAATTCCATTAATGCAGTGCCGTCATATTCACCCATTTCTGAAAGGGTGGGACGCATGTGTCTGAATAATTCTGCATCATATTGTTCAGGTTTTTGAAAAACACCGGCAGAACATCTGCAAAACAACTTGTGGTCAGTTTTCAATTGTTGGTGAACTTCCAAGCCCGATGTAAAACCTATGCGGTCATAATCGCTTTGACGGGCTTCTTTACGAGATACATAGCCAATGGCTTTTTGGCTGGATTCGTAATTCTCTTGAGGATTAATTTTATTCACAATATTTATTATTAGTTTGTTAATCAATGATTTAATAAGTTGAAGGTTTTCAACTTTTTGACTGCCAAAAGTACAAAATTCTTTGATATAAGAGCGAAAAAAATATGAAAATCTGCAAAAAATAATTGGAAAATATAAAAATATAAACTTAATCAACAAGTTACATTTTTTATTATCTTTGCAACTTCAAATTTATGAATTTATATTATGGCAGAAAATATAAAGGAACAAAAAATCGCATTAAGGCGTTTGATACGGCAAAGAAAAAAAATGTTTAGTCAAGAACAGTTGCATGAAAAATCTCAAAAAATATGCGAAAAATTAAACCAATTGCTTGACAATAACAATTATAAACATATTATGCTTTATTACCCTTTGCCCGATGAGGTGGACGTAAGACCTTTGTTTGATATGATACAAACAAACAAATGTTTGATATTGCCAACGGTGCTGGGCGATGATATTGTGCCTGTGTCTTTTGACAAAGATTCCACTTTTAAGGAAGGGGCTTTTCATATTTTAGAACCCGAAAATGAAACCTACAATGGTCCCATTGATTTGATATTGGTACCCGGTATGGCTTTTGATAAAAAAGGTAATCGATTGGGGAGGGGAAAGGGTTTTTATGACCGGTTTCTGCAACAACATTTACAAACACCAACCATTGGCGTTTGTTTTGATTTTCAATTGCTTGATAATGTTCCTGCTGAAGAGTTTGACAAAAAAGTGAATCTCGTTATCTATTAATATTAATATGTTGTTGGCTTAAAAAATCAAGGGCTTGA
>JAFZUH010000147.1 GCA_017618435.1 Bacteroidales bacterium
ATCTCCATTTCCGAATACGAAATGCCCGGTTTGATGGCTGTGCGTGAAAAATATGGTAAAGAAAAGCCATTGCAAGGCGTTAGAATTATGGGTTCGTTGCACATGACCATTCAAACGGCTATTTTGATAGAAACGTTAGTTGAATTGGGTGCTGATGTACGTTGGGCAAGTTGTAATATTTTTTCAACTCAAGACCATGCCGCTGCTGCTATTGCAGCCAAAGGTATTCCGGTTTTTGCATGGAAAGGTGAATCTTTGGAAGATTACTGGTGGTGTACAAGTCAGGCATTAGCGTTTCCTAATGGCAAAGGCCCTCAACTGATAGTTGATGATGGTGGAGATGCTACACTTTTGATTCATAAAGGTTTTGCTGCCGAAAAAGACCCGTCTGTGTTAGATAAAAAAGCAGATTCTGAAGAAGAGGCAGTTATTTTGAACATGTTGAAAAAAATTCTTCAAGAAGACCCGACCCGTTGGCAACGTACGGTTAAAGAATGGAAAGGTGTTTCTGAAGAAACAACAACGGGTGTACATCGTTTGTATCAAATGATGGAAAGAAAAGAATTGCTTGTACCTGCTATCAATGTGAACGATTCGGTTACAAAATCTAAATTTGACAACCTTTATGGTTGTAGAGAATCATTGGCCGATGGAATAAAAAGAGCGACAGATGTAATGATTGCAGGCAAAGTAGTGGTTGTGTTGGGCTATGGTGATGTAGGCAAAGGTTGTGCCCATTCAATGAGAAGTTATGGAGCAAGAGTGCTTGTAACAGAAATAGACCCGATTTGTGCCTTGCAGGCTGCTATGGAAGGTTTTGAAGTAACTTTGATGGAAGATGCTGTTAAAGAAGGTAATATATTTGTTACGACAACAGGCAATTGCGATGTTGTTACCATTGAACACATGGAAAAAATGTTAGACCAAGCCATTGTTTGCAACATTGGACATTTTGACAATGAAATTCAAGTGGACAAATTGGAACATTATCCTAATATTAAAAAACGGAATATCAAACCGCAAGTAGATGAATATATTTTCCCTGACGGACACTCTATATTTTTGTTGGCAGAAGGCCGTTTGGTGAATTTAGGCTGTGCAACAGGACATCCGTCTTTTGTAATGAGCAATTCGTTTACCAATCAAACTTTGGCACAAATCGCATTATGGAAAAACAATTATCCTGTTGATGTATATCGTTTGCCTAAACAATTGGATGAAGAAGTGGCAAGGTTGCACCTTGAAAAAATCGGTGTGAAATTAACTAAATTAACTCAAAAACAAGCCGATTATATAGGTGTAAAAGTTGAAGGCCCATACAAGGCTGAACATTATAGGTATTAGAGTTTTAAATATTTGTTTTCATTTTACATAGCCGATGTTCAATTCAACATCGGCTTTCTTTTTTTGCAAATTAACAAAACAATTTTCCTTGAAATGTATTTAATTCTGCTAAACGCTGTTCAACTTTTACGGTAATTTGTTCGTTGCGTATCAAGTTCCATCGAATCGTATCAAGAAATCGAGGTGGAACCTCTCCTGCAAACCGTTCCACAACAATGTTGGGACTCAAACGTTCAAGAAATTGAACCGTGAAATCAATATATTCATTCAATTCCAACATAGTAAACCGTTTTGGAGATTGTTTGTACAAATCTGCCATAGGGGTGTCTTTAATGATTTGCAGTTGATGAAATTTGACGGTATCCAGAGACATTTGGGATATAATTTTTGCCCATTGAAGCCAATCTGTTTGATTTTCATCAGGTAATCCGAATATGAAATGGGCTCCGGTTTTAACGCCATAGGCTTTGGTTTGTTCTATCGTTTTTGCCGCACAAGCAAAATCATGACCACGATTGATGAGTTGTAAGGTCTTGTCAGAACAACTTTCGACACCATATTCAATAATAATATATTTTTCTTCGGAAAGTCTGGCGAAATATTCCAATTTTTCCTCGTCTATGCAATCCGGACGCGTTCCGATAACCAAACCGACAATATTTGGTATTGCAAGTGCTTGATTGTAAATTTTTTTTAGTTGTTCCAATGGAGCGTATGTGTTGGAATAGGCTTGAAAATAAGCCAAATAATGTTCCGCTTTACGATAACGGTTTTGGTGAAAGATAATGCCTTCTTCAAGTTGTTGTTGTATAGTTTTTTCTACTTTGCAGTAAGAAGGATTGAATGCCGCATTGTTGCAATAGGTACAACCGCCGAAAGACACTTTTCCATCTCTGTTGGGACACGTAAATCCGGCATTTATGCTCAATTTTTGAACGCGACTGCCAAATGTGCGTTTAAAATAGTCCGCATAAGCGTTGAATCTTCGCGATGTTTGCCATGGATATGTTAAAGAGGCTTCCATTTATAAACAGATACATTTCCGTCATTGTTTAGACAAACAATGATATTGTCTTGTATGGCAAAGTTTTGTACATCATTTTGCGGCAAATCAACTGATTGTTGATGCAAATTACTTATGTCTAATGCAATAAGTTTATTGCCTGATGTATAAACAATCAAATTGCCAAAGGTATCAAAATGACGGATTTGAGGTATAGGAATTGTTTTGATATAGGTGCCGAATTGGTCAAAAACAAGTAACCCGTAATTTATATCATTAACAATAATGTAGCCCGATTCGGTTTCTTGTATTTGGTTGGGCATAATTTTTTCGGTGGCAATTTGAGAAAAGGCTAAACTTTCATTGCTTTTTTTGCCTTGAAAGTCAAAACGGAACAATTGTTCAACAACTTCATCATATACCCAAAAACCGTTGTCGTGGGAAGCACAAACAAGGGTGGGTTGATAAAGGTTGTAGTCGGACAAAAGTCCTGAAATGGTATTAAGGGGACTCAAATAGGTGTCCAAAAAAGTAATATGCAAAAAATCTCTTGAAAAAACAAGTATTTTCATGGGATTATACGGGTCTATGCTGCTGATTTTTCCATTGGTAAGATGGGAGAATGAACACAACAATTCTCCTTTGGTGTTGTATTTGTATATAATAGTGCCATTTGAGGTGTAGATATTGCCTAACTTATCGCAACGGACAAGCATGGCTTTTTCTTTGCAGGTGAAAAGTAATTGAAAATTAATGTTGTCGCTTTGGGCTTGACCTATAGGGAAGAGTAATGCCAATAGCAAGACAATCATATATTTTCTCAACCTTTTCATAGGTTTTTATTTTTTAAGTAAGTCGATTGTTTCCACTGGATTTTCTGTTCCAAAAACACTATTGCCGCAAACTAAAACATTGGCTCCGGCTTCCACCAAAGTGTGATGATTGTTTAATCCGACACCGCCGTCTATTTCTATAAGTGTATTTAAATGTTGGTTATCAATCATTTGTTTTAGTTTTTTTACTTTTTCTATGGTTTGTGCAATAAATTTTTGTCCTCCAAATCCCGGATTGACACTCATCAATAGTACCATATCTGCTTCAACAAGAATATCTTCCAAAACAGATACAGGCGTATGAGGATTGAGGGCTACACCCGCTTTTGCACCATGGGCTTTGATGCTTTGAAGCGTTCTGTGGAGGTGAGTACAAGCCTCATAATGAACGGTTAATACATCTGCATGGGCTTCGGTGCAAAAACGTTCGATATACATATCGGGGTTGGTTATCATTAAATGAATATCCAAAGGCTTTTTGGCATGGGCAACAATGGATTTCAAAACAGGAAAACCAAATGACAGATTGGGAACAAAATGTCCGTCCATAATATCAATGTGAAACCAATCGGCTTGGCTGTTGTTTATCATTTGAATATCTCTTGCCAAATTTCCAAAGTCGGCAGATAATAATGATGGTGCAATTAGTTGATTCATTTTGCTTTATGATATTTTTAGTTTTTTTATTATAGATGTTCAAAGGTAACATTTATTTTTTTATCATTGTATATTTCGTTATGCACTTTTCAGTGAGATTATGTTTTTTTAACTTTTTTTTGTGGATACTTTTGTTCAGTTATCTGTATGGTGACTTGTAAATATGTTATTTTTGCAGATATGAAACGCTTGTGGATATTATGGGTTGTAGCAGGTTGTTTGTCATTGTCGGCACAAACAAAGAGTGAACAATTTGAGTTGTTGAATTCTTATTTTGATAGTATCAATTTGGATTTTAAACGTCAGGAAATCAGTGCTGTTTTCAACGAAATGGTGCAGCAGAAACATTTTAATGGCATTTTGTTGGTGGCAGTGGATACGCATATTGTGTATAAAAATGTTCATGGTTATGCCGATTATACTAAGAAAACAAAATTGACAAATGCTTCGCAATATGAATTGGCCTCTGTTTCCAAACAATTTACAGCAGTAGCGATATTGCAATTGTATGAACAAAACCGTTTACGTTTGACAGATACTATTGGTATGTATATCAAAGATTTTCCCTATCCTGATATTACTATACACCAATTGTTGTGTCACCGTTCCGGATTGCCAGATTATTTGGAGTTCGCAAAAATGTATCATAAAAATGAGAATTATAGGTTGTCGAACGACAGTCTGTTGAAAATGATGCAAAGTTTCAAACCTCCTGTGTTAGCGGCAGCAGGCGAAAAATTTGAATATAGCAATACGGGATATGCTATGTTGGCCATCGTGATAGAACAAATTACCCAAATGCCTTATCATGAATATTTGGAAAACAATATATTTATACCTGCCGGAATGACCCATACGTTTGTTTGGGGTAAAAACGATTTTGATAAAAACGGTTATACAATCGGACATAAAAATGGCTTTAGACTTTTTCAGCGGGATTTTATGTCGGCCATTGTGGGCGATAAGGCTGTTTTTTCTACTGCTGAAGATATGTTCAAGTGGAATAAAATACTTTATACTAATAAAATATTGAAAGATACAACATTGTTGTTGGCCTATATGCCAAAACATGCCGATTGCCCATTGACACAAAATTACGGTTACGGTTGGCGATTGTCTCGGGATAATCATAATCAGGAGATTATATATCATGGCGGTTTGTGGAACGGCAATAACAATATGTTTATGCGACGATTGAAAGACAGGGCTTGTATTGTCATTTTGTCCAATTGTTTCAACCGCAGTTTTGGGGGCAGAAGCGACCAAATTTTAGATATTTTGTATGCTTTGTAAGTATAAAAAGAAAGAAATGGGATTTTTCTTTCTTTTTTTGATTTTGTATGTTTTTTTGTGCTACCTTTGCCACATAGATTTGGAAACAAAATAAATATTTTAGTATGAAATCATATAAAGAGTTAGGTTTAGTCAATTCAAGAGAAATTTTCAAAAAGGCTATGGATGGAAAATATGCCATTCCCGCTTTTAATTTCAACAATCTTGAGCAATTACAAGCCATCATTATGGCCTGTGTGGAAACAAAATCACCGGTTATTTTGCAAGTGTCAAGCGGAGCAAGAAAATACGCCAATGCCAATTTGTTGAAAAACATGGCAAAAGGTGCTGTTGAGTTTGCTCACGAATTGGGTTACGATATTCCTATCGTATTGCATTTGGACCATGGTGATAGTTTTGAATTGTGCCAATCGTGCATAGAATCAGGTTTTTCTTCAGTAATGATAGATGGTTCTCATTTGAGTTATGAAGAAAATATTGCCCTTACCAAAAAAGTGGTGGATTATGCTCATCAATTTGATGTTACCGTAGAAGGTGAGTTGGGTGTTTTGGCTGGTATAGAAGATGAAGTGTCAGCAGAACATCATACATACACACGTCCGGAAGAAGTGGAAGACTTTGTAAAAAGAACAGGTGTGGATTCCTTGGCCATTTCTATTGGTACTTCTCATGGGGCATTTAAGTTTAAGGTAAAACCCGGCGAGGCTATTCCGCCTTTGCGTTTTGATATTTTGGAAGAAGTACAAAAAAGGATACCCGGATTCCCTATTGTTTTGCATGGGGCTTCTTCTGTTCCTCAAGATATTGTTAGTGAAATAAATCAATATGGCGGAAAAATAGAAAATTCTGCAGGGGTGCCAGAAGACCAATTGAGAAAAGCAGCAGAATCGGCTGTTTGTAAAATCAATATAGATTCAGACGGACGTTTGGCAATGACTGCTGCGGTAAGAAAAGTGTTGGCAGAAAATCCGGGCGAATTTGACCCGAGAAAATATTTGGGACCTGCCAGAGAAAAACTTAAAGAGTTGTATAAACACAAAATTGTCAATGTGTTAGGCAGTGCAAATAAAGCATAATATTGTTGTACAGAATAAAATGTATGGGACGATGCAAATCATCCCTTTTTTGTTATTATCATTAATTGAACAGATATAAATGCCTATTCAAGTTGGAATTGGAAGGTAAAAAAATGAATTTAGAATCCTTTGACCGATAAAACTCTTGCAAATGTTATTTTAATTCGGCATTATTTTATATAAATAGATAGGAAAAAAAATGAAATCCTGCAAGTAAAAAAAAAATCCCCACTCGCGAGTGGGGATTTGCAGTTTTCCGTTTTTTATAGGTTGATATGTTTATAGGCTTCCCATGTTGTTTCGTCAATGGCAAGAATATAATTTTCTTTTTCTCTATTTTGAGCGTCTGCCATGGCGATGAAAATATGAGCGGAATCAACAAACATATCATTTTTGTCTGCATCAGCCAATAGGAGATGTCCCATAATGATATTGGCAGCGGTTTCAACCAATCGTCTGGCAATTAAATCATAAATTTCAGCGATGTTGATAGCCTTTGCTTTTTCGCATATCATTTCATAACGGGTTCTCATATCTATTAACCTGTTTTTCAATGATTCAAATTCAGGTTTGATAGATTGTGCTTCGTATTCTTTCATTTGGTTGAGGTATACGCCTGTACCCACGGCACGTATGGCAGCCACTACTTGTAATTGAGATGTGCCTTCGTATATGGAAGTGATACGGGCATCACGATACATTCTTTCCATAGGAAAATCTTTCATATAGCCTGTTCCGCCATGTACTTGGATTGCATCGTAGGTTACCTGATTGACATATTCACTGGACATCAGTTTCAACATTGGAGTATAAGCATCTGCCAATTTTTGATATAGTTTCATTTCTGTACGTTCTTCTGGTGTTAAGGAACGTTCTTTGGCAATAGATTCATATATCTTATACATATCCACAAAACGGCTGTTTTCATATAAGAGAGAACGGGCAGCGTCTATTTTAGCTTTCATATTGCCCAACATTTCTTTGATAGCCGAAAAATTGATGATTTTTTTGCCATATTGTTCTCTTTCGTTGGCATATTTTACGGTTTCTCTGTAAGCGGCTTCAGACAAGCCTACCGATTGTGCTGCCACGCCAAGTCTTGCTCCATTCATCAGGGTCATGACATATTTTATCAAGCCGAATCTACGTTCGCCAACCAATTGGGCAGGGGCATTGTTGAATACCAATTCGCAGGTAGGAGAGCCTTTTATACCCAGTTTGTGTTCAATTCTTCTTACGGTAACGGCTTTGTCTTTTCTGTCGTAGAGAAAATAAGACAATCCTCTTGCATCTTTGGTGCCTTCTTCCGAACGTGCCAATACCAATTTAATGTCGGCATCGCCATTGGTGATGAAACGTTTTACGCCGTTGAGTCGCCAGCAATTGTTTTGTTCGTCAAAATGAGCCTTGAGTTGTACGGCTTGCAGGTCAGAACCCGCATCGGGTTCTGTCAAGTCCATAGAACAAGTATATCCTTTATTGATTAAAGGTAAATATTTGTTTTTCAACTCTTCAGAAGCAAATTCATAGATAGTTTCGGCACAGTCTTGCAATCCCCAAATGTTAGCGAAACCACAATCGGCACGTGCTACCATTTCGGCGGCCATGACGTATGGCACCATAGAAAAGTTCAAACCATTGTATTTTCTTGGTAGGGCAATGCCATATACACCTGCCTCTGTGAGTGCTTTATGGTTTTCTTGTGTACCTTTGGCATACACCACTTCGCCATTTACCAAATGAGCACCTTCTTCATCAACACTTTCTGCATTGGGGGCAATAATATCTCCGCATATTTCTCCAATAATTTCCAAAATTTTGGAATAGGAGTCCATTGCATCGTCAAAATCTATAGGTGCAGTGTCATATTGTTCCGCTTCTTTATAATTATTTTCTTTCAATTCAACAATCTTTTTCATCAAAGGATGAGAAAGGTGAAATTGTAGAAATTCGTTGTCTAAAAAAAAGTTTGCCATAATTCTTTTTATTTTACTATCAAAATTTATTTAGCATGTTTTTTATAATACGTAATCAACTTGGGCAATACCTGCATAACATCACCTACAAGGGTGTAGTCTGCAATGGCATTGATAGGAGCGTTCGCATCGGTGTTGATACTGATAATTTTAGCCGATTGGTCCATACCTGCTCTATGTTGTACAGAGCCAGAAATACCACAAGCGATATACAATTTTGGTCTTACGGTAACCCCTGTTTGTCCAATTTGTCTTTCGTGTTCGCAAAATCCTGCATCCACTGCAGCACGGGTTGCCCCGACTTCTGCGTTTAACACGTCTGCCAATTGGAATAGTTGGTTGAAATTTTCTTTATTACC
>JAFZUH010000148.1 GCA_017618435.1 Bacteroidales bacterium
GAAGCAAGTGCCATATTGGACAACAGCAATAAATTAATCGAAAAAACAATACGGGAAATTAAAGAACATCAAAACGACAAAACGGCAATCAAAGAAATCAGGCAAAAATTGAATGCGGAGAAAGAAAACTTAAAAACTTCACTAAAAGAAGATGAAAAACAAACTGTCCCCCAAAATACAAATACAACATACAAACCTCATTTACATGATATTGTCATCATAAAAGATTCTCAAGTCGCCGGCGAAATTACGGCTATCAATGGCGAGAATGTCGTTGTTACCTTCAATTCCGTCAATTTCCGCACAAACATTTACAATATAGAAAAAACAGATAAAAAAGTTTCTTCTAAAAACACAAGTAAAACGGCTGTTTTTAAAGAAATTCAAGAAAAAGCCGTCAATTTTGAATTGCAATTAGACCTTCGTGGCTTGCGTGCCGAAGAAGCCATTTCTGAACTCACTTATTATTTAGATGACGCTATTTTATTGAATATCAAAGAATTTTCAATTTTACACGGCAAAGGGAATGGTATTTTAAGACAAGTGGTGAGAGATTTTTTGGCAAACAATCGTTATGTTTCTCATTTTCAAGACGCTCACCCTGATTCTGGAGGTTTTGGCGTAACAATTGTCAAACTGATTTAAACAAATAATCCTTTATTTTATCTACAAATAGAAAGATTTTCATTTTTTTTATAGTAAATCAATATTTTTTTATAACTTTGCAACACTAAATAAAATATTGAATATAAATAAAAATAATTGACAATGAAACGCGAAGACCTAATTTTAAAATCTTACGAAATAGCAAAAGAACGTTATGCTGCCATAGGTGTTAATACAGATGAAGCCATTGCTAAATTGGAAAAAACTCCAATTTCTTTGCATTGCTGGCAAACTGATGATGTTATGGGTTTTGAAAGCAATGCAGGACTTTCCGGTGGCATTCAGGCAACAGGCAATTATCCGGGAAGAGCAAGAACCATTGACGAAGTACGCCACGATATTGAATTTGTAAACAGTCTTCTTGCAGGAGAACAACGTTTGAACATTCATGAAATTTATGGCGATTTTGGTGGCAAATTCGTAGATAGAGACCAAGTAGGTGTTGAACATTTCCAAAGTTGGATAGACTGGGGTAAATCTGTTGGCATGAAATTGGATTTCAACTCCACATCTTTCGGACACCCCAAAAGCGGAGACCTTAGTTTGGCCAATCCGGATAAAAACATTCGTAACTTTTGGATAGAGCATACCAAACGTTGCCGCCGTATTGCCGATGCCATGGGCAAAGCACAAGGCGACCCTTGTATTATGAATATTTGGGTACACGATGGCTTGAAAGATATTACCGTAGAACGTAAGCGCTATCGTGAATTGCTGGCTGCATCTTTAGATGAAATACTTGCAGAAAACTTGCCCAACATGAAATCTTGCGTAGAAGCAAAATTGTTCGGTATAGGTTTGGAAAGTTTTACCGTTGGCTCTCACGATTTCTACACTGGTTATTGTGCAACAAGAAAAGTGATGTATACCCTTGATACCGGACATTATGAACCGACTGAAAATGTTTCAGACTTTGTTTCTTCATTATTATTGTATGTTCCTGAATTGATGTTGCACGTCAGTCGTCCTATCCGTTGGGATTCCGACCATGTAACTATTATGAACGACCAAACACTTGATTTGTTCAAAGAAATTGCCCGTGCAGATGCCATGGACCGTGCTCATATCGGTTTGGACTATTTCGATGCTTCCATCAATCGTATCGGTGCATATATAATTGGTACACGTGCAACACAAAAATGTGTACTCCAAGCCCTTTTGGAACCATTACATACACTTCGTCAATACGAAGACAACGGACAAGGTTTTGAACGTTTGGCATTGTTGGAAGAAGCCAAATCTATGCCATTCGGTGCTGTATATGATTATTTCAACTTAAAAAACAACGTTCCTGTTGGAGAAGAATTTATTAACAGCATTCAACAATACGAAAAAGATGTAACCTCAAAAAGATAACAAACTATGATGATACTTGTCGGATTATTGATTATTGCCATAGGAGCATTTTGTCAATCAAGTTGCTATGTTCCCATCAACAAAATTAAAAATTGGAGTTGGGAAAGTTACTGGTTGATACAAGGTATTTTTGCATGGCTCGTTTTTCCTTTTTTAGGAGCATTGTTGGCCGTACCCGAAGGACATAGTTTGTTTGAACTATTTTCCGAAGCCAACTCTTTCAACGTGATGATGACCATATTATTTGGTATACTTTGGGGTGTTGGCGGACTTACATTTGGCTTGTCCATGCGTTATTTGGGTGTTGCTCTCGGTCAATCTATCGCCTTGGGAACATGTGCAGGCTTGGGAACCATTTTGGGACCTGTACTCTTAAATGCGTTTTTCCCTGAACTCAATGCCTTGAGCAGTCTTACATTCGCTGTTATTCTCGGTGTTGTCGTTACCCTCATAGGTATTGCCATCATAGGTATTGCCGGAGCAATGAAATCCAACACCTTAAGTGAAGAAGAAAAAAAGGCAGCCGTCAAAGACTTTAACTTTCCCAAAGGTATCATTATAGCACTTTTGGCTGGGTTTATGAGCGGTTGTTTCAATGTAGGATTGGAATTTGGCAAAGGTATTGCTTTTGCCGAAACTGCCGACATATTCAAAACATTACCGGCAACACTACTTGTAACCTTAGGCGGATTTGCCACAAATGCAATTTATTGTTTCTATCAAAACCATAAAAACAAAACATGGGGTGACTACAAAAAAGGCTCTGTATGGGGCAACAATCTATTGTTCTGTATACTTGCAGGGGCTCTTTGGTATAGTCAATTTTTCGGATTATCACTCGGAAAAGGTTTCTTGGCAGAATCCGAAACGCTTATGACATTGGCATTCTGTATCCTAATGGCACTCAATGTTGTTTTCTCAAATGTTTGGGGCATTATCTTGAAAGAATGGAAAGGCGTATCAAAATCCACAATTATTGTTTTAGTTACAGGAATTATTGTCTTAATTATTAGCACATTTTTACCTCAATTAATATGAAAAGTATATTAGAAAACAATAATATAAAGTATCAAGTAGAACAAGTTGCCGAAGTTGCCGGCTATCTTTGGCAAAAAGGTTGGGCAGAACGCAATGGTGGCAATATTACCATAAACATAACTGAATATGTTGATGATAGCATAAAAAAATTATCTCCTATCAGTGAAGTAAAAGCCATCGGAGCCACTCTTCCATATTTAAAGGGCTGTTATTTTTATTGTAAGGGTACCAATCGCAGAATGAGAGATTTGGCAAGAAATCCTATGGACAACGGCTCAGTGATAAGAATACTTGACGATTGTGCAAGTTATGTTATCATTGCAGACCAACCTGTTGCCCCTACCTCTGAACTGCCTTCTCATTTGAGCGTTCACAATTACCTTATTTCAAAAGGTTCTCCCTACAAGGCATCATTGCACACCCATCCTATCGAATTAGTGGCAATGACTCATAGCCCCAAATTCCTACAAAAAGATGTGGCAACCCATATACTTTGGTCTATGATACCGGAAACAAAAGCCTTTTGCCCTCGCGGGCTGGGCATCGTACCCTATATGTTGCCCTCAAGCGTAGAATTGGCCAATGCAACAATAGAAACCATTGCAGACAATTATGACGTAGTTATGTGGGAAAAACATGGTGTTTTTGCTGTAGATACTGATATTATGTCCGCTTTTGACCAAGTTGATGTACTCAACAAATCGGCACAAATATATATCGCAGCAAAAAACATGGGATTTGAACCGGAAGGAATGTCCATTGCACAAATGCAAGAAATGTCTGTGGCATTCAAATTACCCAAATAAAAACTATTTTCATTATAAAAAAAGGTAATTCTAAATAGAATTACCTTTTTTATTTCATTTTTCTTTGTCTATCTTAGGGGTTAAACCCAATTTTGCGGCTTCTTGCAACATAAATTGATAGGAACACTCATATTCATTGGCTATAACACCATCTAAAATCGCTTCACGTATAGCGGTTTTTATTACACCTATTTCCCGACATGGAGGCAAATCGAATACTTGCATTATCAATTCTCCGCTTATCGGAGGTTGGAAATTGCGAAGTCTGTCTTTCTCTTCAATTTCTTTAAGTTTTCCTCTTACAATTTCAAAATTATGCAAATAACGACTGACCTTGATTTTATTTTTAGATGTAATATCCGCTTCACACAAAAGCATCAAATCATCAATATCATCACCTGCGTCAAACAAAAGCCGTCTAACAGCCGAATCGGTAACCTCATCTTCCACCAAAGCCGCCGGACGCAAATGCAAAAGAACCAACTTTTGCACATATTCCATTTTTTCATTCATTGGCATTTTCATTTGGCGAAAAATTTTGGGGATCATCTTTGCCCCCACAAATTCATGCTGATGAAAAGTCCAACCAATATCTTTGACATATTTTTTTGTAGCGGGTTTGCCTACATCATGAAAAAGTGCCGCCCATATCAACCATAAGTTTGAGGTATTAAAAGCGACCTTGTCTACAACTTCTATGGTATGATAAAAAATTTCTTTATGTCCGTGCCCATCAATTACGTCTACTCCTTTTAATGCAGAAATCCATGGCAAAACAATAGGCAAAACACCACTTTTGTCTATCAATAAAAATCCAATGGAAGGTTTGGAGGACAAAAGTATTTTGTTTAATTCTTCATTAATACGCTCTTTTGAAATGATATTCAACCTATTGACAGTCGCTTCTATACCTTTAAAAGTTTTTTCATCTATAGAAAAGTGCAATTGCGTTGCAAAGCGTATCGCCCGCATAATGCGTAAGGGGTCATCAGAAAATGTAATAGTTGGGTCAAGCGGTGTCCTAATAGTTTTGCTTTGAATATCGGCTATTCCGTTAAAAGGGTCTATCAATTGCCCATAATGTTCTTTATCCAATGCAATAGCCATTGCATTGATGGTAAAGTCACGTCTGTTTTGGTCATCTTCCAATGTTCCCGTTTCTACTATTGGATTTCTTGATTCTTTTTTATACGATTCTTTTCTGGCTCCGACAAATTCTATTTCTGCATTTTGGAACTTAAACATTGCTGTTCCGTATGTTTTATAAACGGCTATCTGTTCTGTCGGAATATGAAGTTTGTCTGCAACAGCACGTGCAAAATCAATACCATTGCCAAGTACGACAACATCTATATCATGATTTTCTCTTTGTAAAAAAATATCCCGTACAAATCCGCCAACAACAAATGCTCTTTTATCTGTCGTTTCACAAACATCAGCAATATGTTGAAAAATAGGATGAGTAAGTTTTTTACCAAGATCTTGCATAGTAATATATTTATTCTTTTCTTGCAAAGATACAATTTTTTCCTTTTTTACAATTTCTGATTAGAAATTATTTGCCTTGATATTTTTTTTATTTTGTCCACGCATAGCACAATATGGCTGTTGCCGTGGCAACATTCAACGATTCAGGAACAACACGATTCGTATTTATTAAAGGAATATTAATACGATTCGATATTAATTGGGCAACTGTTTCTGAAATACCATGCGATTCACTGCCCAACACCAAAGCAGTTGGAGATGATGAAAAATAAACATCATTTACCGCTTGTCCATCTAAAAATGCTCCATAATAAATATAATTGTGCTTCGGAATAAAATCCGCCAAATTTCTATAAATAACATCTACACGGGTAAAAGACCCCATGGAAGCCTGCAATACTTTACTATTATACAATTCAACGCAATCTTCCGAACAAACAATCAAATCAATATTAAACCAGTCTGCAGTACGGATTATTGTACCCAAATTACCGGCATCGCTAACATCATCTAATATCAATACCCTGTCTTTCAAAACACTATCATCATAATTATCTTTTTTCATTTCAACAAGTGCATATACTTCAGGGTCTGTCACCAATGAAGACAATTGCTCACTTTGTGTTTTTGTAATGGTGGTAATCACATTGTCAAATGCATCTGATTTTTCTATAAAACTTTCTGTTGCAAATACATTTTTAACTACAAAAGAACTTTTCAAGACCTCTTCCACCATTTTCTTTCCCTCCACCAAAAATAAGGCTTGTTCCTGCCGATATTTTTTTTGTTTCAATTGGCGAAGTATCTTAAATTCATTATTTGTTAGCATATTTCAAGCATCTAAAAAAATCCGAAAATAACATATTGGAGTTACCATAATCATCAATAAGTGAACACGCTTCCCCCAAAAAATTCCCTCAATATCGAATAATGAGGCACCACACTATCATCAATAACTTCAAAATAGTCTAACAATTTTTTTAGTTTTATTGCCTCAGTGTATTCTGGAATATTTTCCGGAACCCGATACAATATTGGAAAAGCATATTTTTTCAACAGCCCCAGCTCACATACCAAAGCGGAATTAAACATCATATCCGCATTTTCCTGAAATGGAAATATCCACTTTTCTTCCCCATTTCGGACACTTGTCCATCGTCTTATCGTTTCCTCGGCAGAATATCCACGATAATTAAAATCACGTATAATTCTACGTATCAATCTATTATCATTAGAGTGAATTGGATTATGTTTATCCATTGCAATAGATGGCAAAGCCGACACAAAAACTTTGAAAGCCAAACCTGCATCAAGTCCTTCTGTCAGCAAAGGATTCAAACAATGAATACCTTCCATAATAATAATAGATTTTTCATCAAGTTTGAGTTTGTTGCCCAACCAAGTTTTCTTACCTTGTTGAAAATTAAAGGTTGGCACGTCTATTTCTTTTCCATTTATCAAATCTGACAAATTTTCATGCAACAAATCCAAATCAATGGCTTTAATATGTTCAAAATCGTAGTTACCCTTTTCATCTTTTGGGGTAAATTCTCTATCCACAAAATAATTATCCACAGAAATTTGAACAGGTCTAAAACCGA
>JAFZUH010000149.1 GCA_017618435.1 Bacteroidales bacterium
ATTCAGGTTATAGAGTTCTTGGTTTTCTTTCCATACTTTTACAATATAATTTCCGTTTTCATAACTATGACCTACACTATATATACTTCCATTATAATAGGCAATACCAAAAATACTTGTATGATTAGGAAAAGTGTATAAGACCCTTTGGCTTCGCCAAATGACCCCATGATAGGTTGAGTCATCATATTGGTACCCTCCTGCAATAACATAGCCGCTGGAAACGCCGTCATTAGCCTCCATTGTAGCACAATTGGCCTCACTTGCATGAATAGTATCCCCCCAAATACGCAAAGGTGTTGCATCACTATCTCTCCACAAAACGGCAGTTTTTACTCCGTTTATATTTTTGCACCCAACGGCAAATACACTGGTTTTACCATGAAACAATGCATTGATATGGGAACCACCCGACTGTGACAACCATCTTGTAGAACCCTTAAAAATATCACCATAACGATATGTTTTATTGGTTGTCGTATCCATAGCATTTACAGACCAGTAAACCGTATCATTGAAAACCATTACCCCCTTGCATTCCGTATGAGAATTAGTCGCTGCCGCTATAGAATGTATTCTTGAGTTGTTTTTATAAACGACAGCAGAATGTGTGCCGTATGAATTGGTATAATACCCTGCAGTATAAATGTCCTGTGCCATCATGTCAGTTACAACCAACATGGAAATTATAAAAATAAAAAGTTTTTTCATTTTTTTTAATTTTAATTAATACTATATTTAATTGTTACAAAGATATAAATTATTTTCATACATTCTTTTTATACAATGTATTTATATATATATCAATTTATTACATGTTTTTTATTACAAGAATCGGGATAAAAAAAGATATATTTTTTCAGCAGAAACGGAAGATTTTGCAAAGAAATTGGATAAAAATTGTCGGACACATTCAATGTATCCCTATAAGATACAAATAGGGTTGCCATAATATGACAACCCTACAAATTCTTTCATGTTTCATTGATTTCTAATAGCATTGTTTGAGTATCGCCAACACTTCTTCGGTGTTCAATACGTGATAGCCACCACATTTAAAAGTTGTTTCAGCAATAGGCAACAACATATCTTCTGTTGCCCCGACATCGCGTAAGCGTTGGGGAATGCCAAGTTCTATAATGAATTTGCTCAGACAATCAATACCTTCAAGAGCAATTTGCTCATCTGTTTTTCCCGTTGCCGATACCTGCCAAATGTTTTTAGCATAGCGGACAAAACGGTGTAAGCCATATTTATAAATATATTTATAATAAGGTATGGAAATTATCGCCAAGCCAATGCCGTGAGCACAATCGGTATATGCTCCCAATTGATGTTCAATTTGATGCACTTCCCAATCTTGTGTTTTGGAAACGGACAAAATTTTGTTCAATGCCATTGTTGCACACCACATAATATTACTGCGAGCTTCATAGTCAGTAGGATTTTTCAAGGCGGCACGTGCCGATGAAATCAATGCCAACATATCCCCTTCCAACAGATAATCGCTTACACAATCGTCATCTCCGGAAAAATATTGTTCCATCAGATGAGAAAAAATATCAAAAATACCACTGACCATCTGATATTTGGGGACACTATAGGTAAATTCCGGATTAAGAATAGAAAAACGCGGAGCCACGTCACCCAAAGGAAACACCCTGCCAAGTTTAAGTTTCTTTTCTTCGTTGGTAATCACCGAACCTGCATTCATTTCCGAAGCCGTACCTGTCATGGTAAGAACGGTACCTACGGGAACAATTTTATTGGTTACTTTCTCATAATTGACCCAATATTTTTCCCAAGGGTCGCCCTCGCAATAAGCGGAGACGGAAATACCTTTTGCACAATCTATTGTTGAACCTCCTCCTACGGCTAAAATCAAATCAATATTATTTTCTCTAACCAATTTTGCCCCTGCCAACACTTGTGAATAGCGAGGATTGGCGTTTATGCCCGATAATTCCACCACATTTTTTCCGCAATCGTTGAGCATGCGGATAAGTTCGTCGTACAAACCAATTTTTTTGATGGAATTTTTTCCGTATACCAACAAAATATTTTTTCCGAATTTTTGCAACTCTTTAGGCAATTTCTGCATCGCAGTTTTGCCAAAATGTATTCTTGTAGGGTTTTCAAAAGAAAAATCGATGTTCATATAAATTTTTATATTAATAGTTAGAACAATATAACGCATTTTTTAGTTGCATATTATATTGTAACCTTGTCTGGCGGGAATATAAAACATAGTTAAAAAAAATAAAATCAACAAAATAAGATTTGTAAACAAAAAAATTGTATCTTTGCAAACTTTTCAAACGAGGCTCTTTGAAAAGTTGGAATAAGGCAACCTCAAGTATTAACATTTTAACACGGTCATTAAGACCAATTATTATTTTATATGTCAGAAGAATTAAACATGAAAGAAGAAAACCCTAATCAACCGGTAGAAAATCAAAACGAAGCAGTGCAAGAAAAGAAACATGCACATTACGAAGTTTCAAACCGTTCGGTAGAAACACCCAACACCGATGATTTCAATTGGGACGAATTAGGCAAACACACTCAAAA
>JAFZUH010000150.1 GCA_017618435.1 Bacteroidales bacterium
AAATAACTTTTAAAATCTAATGATAAAACATAACCGTCGTTGCCGTATTTTCTGTAATATTTATGTAAATATTTTATTAAACGTTGAGTTGCAAAATGTGTGCCCTTGCCTTTTTGGCTTGCCCCGTTATCCGTAATTAAATTATTTGTTAATACCGGGTATAATACATTTGTACATAATGATTTTTGTACTACTCTTTCAGAAAAATGCACGCTGCGTATATGCCGCATTTTGCCACGTTCACAAATATCAAATTCTATAAAGCCACGGCGTATGTCTTTATCTTGCAATAATTTTTGCCGGGTTTTGCAAATATTAAACAGTGTATTAAGCGTGTATTTTTGTACGCTTGCTTTCCATTTAACACCTTTTGCAGAATCCCATGTTGCATTGTATAAGGATTGCAAACTTGCTACATTTTCAAATGTTATATTTTTAAATTTTTCTTTATTTTTGCTGCGTTTTTCTTGCCGGCGTAAATATCTTTTTTGGCGTCTTGTCATTTCTGCAACCTTAATATGCCTTGTATAGTCAAGGACGTGTGTATTACTATGACTGCCGAGCAGCAGATATAAAACGGTTTATAATACACAAGTCAACCGCTATGCACTCAATTAAGGGCGTAACATCTGCAAAACATCAAGGCACTTATTTGCGGCATTTCTGCCGGGGGTTGTCTATTCCTTCATTTTTAGCACTGATTTCTTGCAACCTTGCGGTTGTTAATACTTTGACTGGCTATTTAAAAACAAATCAGACCGGCACCGATATGTTAGAGTTGGTGCACTCATTCGTGTTGGCATTCCCATTGTTGTTGACATTGCACGCACGGGAAGAAGTACCCCCCGCAACTGATGACAACCACCAGTTGACACGATATGTAACAAACAACCCTTTTGCAAAACAGTTTTACCCGTTTTGTGTATTTATAATTTTTGTACTTTTACGCCAGGCGATTAACAAATCTGCCTCGTGTGTTAGTTTTTCAATGATTTTTTGCATTTGTTCAATTTTTGTTGTTTCAACGCATTTTATCATTCTTATTATTTTGTTTTGTATTTGCTGACAATTTGCAATTGCAAGTGTAATATATTGTTTTCTTATGTTTGCTTTTTCAATGCTATCCGGGAAAATAGAATTAGCATAAATAATATTGTCAACTAATTCATCCGCTTTTGCTATCAATGGGTATCCTATGCCGTACCGCCATTTTTTAGGTAAATATTTTTCTTTCATTAAATATGTTGTTAATTCTGTTTGCAAATCAACGGCATTAACCCTAAATTGTAACTCGGTTTCGTTTCTGTTTCTTGCATAAACTTGCGACATAATACCCCTTTAAATCAAAACATTGCACCCCATAAAGGGGTGCAAGTCAAGATTTTATGATTAACTAATACGGAAGCAGACCGGCACCGATATGCCAGAGTTGGTGCACCCATTCGTGTGGGCACCCCCAGTGGCGTTGACATTGCACGCACGGGAAGAAGTACCCCCCGCAACTGATGACAACCACCAGTTGACACGATTTTTATTTTTTGCATGGTTGTTTGCAAATAGCGGGTATTGAATTGAACCATACGCACTACGGTTTATACCCAAACTATCTTTGTTCATAGAGTTGCAAGGAAAACCGTAAACTTCAACTTCTGTTGGCAACCATAGTTTGCCCCAGTCTGTAACATCACCGGCGGTACTTTCAGTTAATAAACCGCTTGCCGAGTATCTTTTTTCGCTAAACAAACGTTTCATTGTAATTACATTTTGAAGTGCACTCGGCAACAACTGTAATACGCCGCCGTCGCCGTGTTCTTCACCGCTTGCATCATAACCATGTGCAACACTGTTGTATGCGTTGGTTGTGTAATTGTTTATGCCGTTTAAGCAAGCATAAATTTTTGACGCCGGGAAACACCACTGGTTATCCGCCGTACCATTGTTATTGTCTGTCGGATTCCAAGGTATATTTGTACCAATGCAAGTTTTGGTTATAAAGTCAATGTGATGTCCTTGTGCGGTTGGATATCCGTATTGATAATAAGTATCAATACCGGCAATTTGTGCTTGCAGCGTTTTTGCCGTAATTGAATAACTTGTTGTGCCGTCTGAAATTGTACCGGCACTTAACGCAACCGGGATATAATCACCAACGTGTATGCCCTCAAAATTATTTGCCTGTATTCTTGCTTTTATCCATGCCCATACGTTATCGTAACCGGCAATTTCACTTGCAAATTTAACAGATAAATCAACGCCTTGATATGTGTTATCCAGGCGTTTTAAATATGCTT
>JAFZUH010000151.1 GCA_017618435.1 Bacteroidales bacterium
AAAACTCCTCCTTTTACAGCCTGCGGCTGTAACGTTCGTCAGACAACTTGTGTTTCTTAACGCTGCAGGCATTTCATTTTCTTAGTCGATTTTTTTCTAATGCGGTCGGGCAGAACTTGTCGGCGCGTTTCGGTTAAAAACATTTTTCGTATCTGTCAGCTTATGCTACCATGAATATTTCATGGCATAACGCCGGCATACCACAGGGGCATTCGATGAATCTGGAGGAACGTTTCATGAAACGTCCTTGTATCAAGACAAAAGTAAATAATACATCTGCGGGATAAGGGTAAAATCCCCCTGGCCCCCTTGGAAGGGGGGAGTTTTCTGCCTGTCTTGCTGAGGAAAAGAGAATCCCCCCGGTTCTTAATGGGAAATGGGCGTTTTGTGGTTTTTATAAAAAAAAACGCAAGCACATCTGCTTGCGCTATATCGTAAGTAAAACTCACGTTATATTCCCCGAGGTACCAGACGGATTCGAACCGCCGTAAAAGGTTTTGCAGACCTCTGCCTCACCTCTCGGCCATGATACCTTATTTGTGGTTTGCAAAATTACAAAAAAAAATAATACCAAAGAGCGTTTTTCAATAAAAAAATCATTTGGTTGAAAATTAGTCGTTTATTTCTCTCAATGAGGGAACGGCACGGGCAGGATTGCCCGGAATATAGTAACTTAAGGGTTGTACTATGCGGTCAAAAACGAAAAATTGACAAACAAACAATTCTTTTTTATTGCCGTTGATAACAGCATAAAATTTGTCCCTGTTGTAGGCAGAAATAAAATCCATGTTGTATTCATAATTCACGGTATCCAATTCAGTATTGATACGGAACATGGTGATGGTGGTGGTATGATGGTCTGTATCGGTAACGCTTATCTCTTTAAAAGGTTTTGCCATAATGCTGTCCCGTTCTGTTTGGGTGAGTTCCGTTTCTTCCATTTCGTAATTCAAGTTGCGGTAATCCGACAGGTGGTCCAGCAATTTCATGGTGTCGTATGCCTGTAATTGCATGCCTGCGGCATTGAAGATATTGAAATATCTTCCGGCTCCTTTGGCTATTGTAAAACTTTCTTCAGGATTTTCATAGTCAACCACACTTACTTGTTGAATTTTTGACATTTTAAGTTTTACAATATTGTGGGTGCGCCATGAATCTTCCAAAGGAGAATATTTGGGCCGGACAAATCCGCGAAAGCCGGGCAAATATACCACGCAGGGGACTTTTGACTTGTCCAAAAGAGCATAGTCTCCCAAATTATCCATGGTTTGCTGTCCTATATAATATCTTTTTGTCTTTTGGCATTGCCACAAACGGATTTTTCCTATTTTTATACGGTAATCATGATAGTATATTTCCACCTTTACGGCTCCGGTAGCCATGCGTTTGATGATATTTTCTCTTGCCGATTTGGCTACTGGTGCTTTCATGGTGATGTTAGCGATGCAATTGAGCAAATCTTCAATATTATTGGGCATTACCTCATGTTTTTGGTTCAATATCCAGCCCTTGTCGGTTCTTTCCAATAATACACTGTGCCGGTCTGCATCGGCCAAAAATATTTTTTCTATACTTGCTGTGTCCGTAACGGCAAAACTTTTTATATTTTTATCCATAGTACCTGACGATTTTGAAAATATCAATCCCAATGATATGATAATCAAAATGCAGCAGATAATGATGGCGATGGTGTTTTTATCGGCTTTTTTCATATTTATTGTTTATTATATTTTATTTTTCTGGTGGTAAGCAAAACAAGTCCTAACAGACTGATAATTAACAGCGGCACTATCATATTGATGGTCTGCCAAAAGGTGTGTTGCTTGAGTATGCGGTCTTTGTTAAGCAGTCGCATTTTAAAATCTTTGGTGCGTACTTGGGTGATATCTTCATCGTCGCAGAGATAATTGACCGCATTGAGTAAAAAGTTTTTGTTGGCAAAGGCGGTGTTGGTGTGTTTGTCGTAACCCAAGGGATAAACAAAATTGTTGCTGCCGAATTGGTTTTTTATCATGTCTCCGTCCGCCACAAATACCATTTTGGTGGGGCTGGAGGTGCTGACTATATCCAAATCTTTGACATGTTCGCCTTGCAAATCGGTGTACAGGGAGCGGAATGTGCCTTCTACAAGCACGCTCACAGGCAGATACTGGTGGCTGAATTGCCGAAGGTCTGCTCTGCGTTTGAGCACTTCCAAGCTGATAATAGCAGGAGTGTTCAGCACTTTTGTATTTTGCGAAGTGGTGAGCAGTATGGTCTTTTTTAAATCGGAATTACTGGCTCCCACCGTATCGACAGAACTGATGAATTCGCTGCGCAACAGACTTAAATTGTTGACAATAGGATGTTTTGCATAAGGGGTGATGATGGGAAAATAGTAAAAAGGAATTAATTTATATTGATTTTGTCCTGCAATGCTTTCCCCGTTGTTGACAGGGATGGCCAAAGCATTCAAATCTTGCAGCAGATTGGTGTTGAAGCGTACCCCGTAACGGAAAAACATAT
Organism: Bacteroidales bacterium; assembly: GCA_017618435.1. GTDB lineage: Bacteria > Bacteroidota > Bacteroidia > Bacteroidales > WCHB1-69 > UBA1205. The sequence continues at coordinate 2,506 of JAFZUH010000151.1, forward strand.
CGTCCAAATTCAGGTCTCGCGGCAAGCAGGGCATTTCGGGATAGTTGTATAAACTGTCTATTTCCGCCATCACAGGGTCAATATACCATAATATTCTGCCGCCCCGCATCACATATTGGTCCAATAAAAATTTGTCGTATTCCTCAAAAGCAATGGTGGGCTTTGCAATAATCAACAAGTCGTATTTATTGCCTTTGATGGTGTAGTCTCCTGTGGCGCTGTCTTGGATATTCAATTCGAATATATCGGATATTTTACCGTTGAGTATCACAGAGTCCACTTCATAAAATTGCGCTATTGCCATTGCCGCCTTGAGTACTTCCCAATTGGTGAGTTCTCCGTGTCCTTTCAAAAAAGCCACCTTGGCATGTTGCTGATGGGTTACCCTCCGGATGGCATTACCGATGTTGTATTCTAATTTTTCTACGGAATATTTGATAATGGCGTCTCTTTGTGTTATCAAGCCTTCATCGGCATCTGCCAGTTGAACGGGCACTTCCAGTCCTTGGTAGCTTATCAATGCTCCGGGAACTATATATTGGGTGCTTACACCGTCGGCTTGCATGGATTGCACCGCTTGAGGACGCAAGCCTTTTTGGTACAATTCGCCGTAAATGGCATTTAACTCTTGGGCGCTCTTGTTTTTGGAAGGGTCGATAAATTCATATTCCAAATTGTCGCTGTATGCACGCATCTCATCCAGCAACTCCCTGGTTTTTAACGACAATTCCGCAAAATCGGCGGGTAGGTTTTTGCCGTCCAAATACACTTTGATATATACTATGTCATCTAAATTGTGCAACATGTTTTTGGTGGATTTGGATAAGGTGAACCGTTTTTCGGCTGTGAGGTCAAACCTGTGAAATACAAATGAAGATATAATGTTTACCGCCACTATAATAAGCAATATAATGGCAAATTGCAGTAAATTGTCTTTCTTTATATTGATGTTCTTTTCTGTTTTCATGTCACATTTGTTTAGTCTTACCATTTTCTACTTTGTAATTTCAATCTTGACAACATTAAAAATAGGGTGATAATGCTAAAGAAATAAATAATGTCGCGGGTGTCGATAACACCTCTGCTGATAGAAGCGTAATGATGTTCTATGCCGAGTGTTTTGATAAAAATACCGGCATGTCCGAACAGATTGACGGAATAAATAAAATCAAAACCCAGCCATAATACAAAACAAAGCAATACGGCTAATATAAATGAAACTATTTGACTGTCGGTGAGTAAAGAACAAAACATGCCGATAGCGGCAAAACTTGCTCCTAAAAACAACAAACCCAAATAAGACCCCCACATGGCTCCCATGTCCACATTGCCTTTAGGATAACCTAAGATATAGACAGATATTACATAAATAAGGGTGGGGAATACCGAAATGAATATCAACACCAATGAAGCCATGTATTTGGCTAAAATAATCTGCCAGTCTTTCAATGGCATGGTAAGCAGCAATTCCATGGTGCCGACACGTTTTTCTTCAGCAAACGACCGCATGGTGATGGCCGGTACCAATAATAAAAACACGATGGGTGCCAATGAAAATAAGGAACTCAAATCCGCATAACCCCGGTCCAAAATGTTGTACGACATGGGAAAAACCCATAAAAATAAGCCGGTGAGACATAAAAAAACACTCATCACCACATAACCTATAGTAGAGTGTAGAAAAACTTTTATCTCCTTGACAAACAGACTATACATATTCTTGTCTTTAATTGATATGTTATTATATGCGTGTATATCGATCAGTACAAACTGCAAAGATACTATTTTTAATTGACATTGAAGCGAAGATGCTTTATTTTATGATAAGAAAAATAAAAAAAACTGCATAAGCTATGCAGTTTTTGAATGAATATGTTTAGAGTGAATTTTGACTATTCCATGTTTGCCGGCATAGTATCTTCTATGTCGTAGAAGTATAAGGAATCCTCAGGATAAATTACTTTTTCACCCGAATTGGGGTCAGGAGAAAAATTGATAAAGGGGTTATACATTTCTTTTACGGCGGCAACGGCAAACAGTGATCCCAGAAATACGATAAGTATATAGAGTATTCCGATTGTAATTAAAATTTTATTGGTGTACTTTTTCATTTTTCAAATATTTTTTTTGGTGAATAACTATAGTTCTGATGAATTATTTTGGTACAAACCGACCAATGTGCCGATATCGATGTGGAGCAATTTCATGGTATGGAACAGCTTCGGCAATTCTTCGTCAATAAATCTTTGCCGGCGCAGACCGGTAATGCGTTCCATGGCTTCGTTGGTGGCAAAATAGCCCATGCCCCGTTTGCAGGTAATGATATTCATCTCCTGTAGCATGTCGTATGCCCGCAGGACAGTAGCCGGATTGACTTCCAATTTGCTTGCCAATTCCCTTAACGACAACACCCGCTCTTCCGGCTTTATCCTTCCGAGCAATATTTGCTCACACAGCCAGTCGGCAATCTGCAGATATATGGGTTTCTCTTCTGAAAAATTCATTTAGACCTCCGTTTCCTTTAATCTTAAAAAACTCATCAACCACCAGAATATAATATGGACGGCCAGTAAAATGTAATTTAAAAAATAGCTGCAGGAATTGAATAGTTTGTCAAGGGTGATGTTATTACCAATGTCACCATTCACTAAACCGGCAACAAAATGAGGATAGGGAATGTTGTGCGTGAGAGCTATGGAAAAGCTGATGCTGATGAGAATATATGTGATAATTCCAATGCCTATAAGGGTTAGCAAAATTCTTAATCCCGGATGCCGTTTGAAATAGATGCTTCCAAAGACAAAAATAACTTGCCAACACCATATACCTAACAGCGCAGTTACAATTTGGCCGAAAGTGCAGCTTTGCTCTTTCAGAGGAAAAAACCTCCAAAAGGAATAACCTGTTTTTTGGACTAGCAGCCAAGTTATTCCGTATGCCAATGCCAAGGCTGCCATGGATAGCAATACGTAGAAAATTTGGTGAATAATAAATGTAGAGGCAATTTTTTCGCTTGTCTGTGCCGGCAGAAGCAGGTAGTTCATGCCTTTGTTTTCGGCAAAGACCGACCTTAATTCAACAAGTGAATACAATACGCTTACCCACATAAATGTCTGGATAATGCTGTCTTGGGCACGCAAAAGGAAAAAAGCACAAAAAATCATAGTGGCAAATATTTGCAATTCTCTTTTCCATTGGCTGATAAAATGATGGCTAATCAAGTGTTTGATATTAATGATACTCATAATCTTCAATTTTTAAGCGTGAAAAATTTCGTTAATTTTCTGTGGATGGTTCATTACTGCATTGAAAAGCAGTTCAATATCCACTTTACTTTCTTGGTGTTCCTTGTTAATGGCCACCACCACGTCTCCTTTGAGCGATTCTTCTTTATATAAGATGTCGGCTTCGTCTATATTGTTGTCTTCGTTCACTTTGAACAACAATTGACGGGCAATGGTGTCAATGTCGGCGTTTAGCAGGATTTTTCCCTGCTCCAAAATAATCACAGCATCTATCAAACTGTGCAAATCGCGTACCTGGTGGGTGGAGATGACAATGGTTTTGCCTTCGTCGGCCGCCATTGCCAATATTTTTCTAAATGTGCTTTTGGAAGGTATGTCCAGACCGTTGGTCGGCTCGTCCATGATTAAAACGGGCGTGTTGCAGGCAAGTGCAAAGCAAATCATCACTTTCTTTTTCTGTCCTAAAGACATTTTTGTCAGATAATCGTTTTGATTGTCCATGTCGAACAGACTCAAATATTCGTTGAATTGTTCGTGATTGAAATGTTTGTAGAACGGAGCGTTGGCTTTTACGTAATCTTTTATTTTCAAGTGCGGAATAAAGATTTCTTCCGTCAGGAAAAACAAATTCTCCAACATGCCCGCTTGTCGAAGCGGGGCAGGGTAGTCCATAGTGCTTACCTCTCCGCCTTGGGGAAAGCACAAACCGGTGATTATCTTCAGCAGGGTGGTTTTGCCGGTGCCGTTTTTCCCCAGCAAACCGTAAATATGGCCTTCCTGCAAGCCTAAATCCAAGTCATTGAAGAGCATCTTCTGCTTGGAATAGCCAAATGTCAAATTCTTAATTGTTATCATTGTGTTCGTTTTTTTATTAATATTGTTTAGTGTATTAGTGTTGTAATACACTGCAAAGGTATAACAAAAAAATGAAATAAAAAGAAAAAAAATAAAAAAATTTTTTCAGCTGAAAATCAATATAATAAATATAAATTAGAAGTGTTTGCAGGAAAAAGGAGAGGATAAATGCTGTAGTTTTTACAAACAAAAAGGTTGTGGATGATAAAAAAAAGGACGAACATATTTGTTCGTCCTTAAGTTTGATGTTTGTTCTATTTTTACTTTTTAGTGTTTTCCGGTTTCAATGTGATAACGGAGTAATGATTCAAATCAAAGAATTTTTTTGCAAAATCTCTGATTTCCGATGCGGAAATGGAGTTGATCCATTCATTGTATTTTGTAATCACATCGTCACGGTTTTCATTATAATAATAGGAGCCGTAGATAATACCCATCCAAGTGCCGTTTTCCTGCAATTGGGTTTCCCTGCTTTTTATCAATTGTTCTTTGGCCTTGGTAATGGTTTCTGCATCAGGTCCTTTTTTTGCATAGGTTTTCAGCACTTGTATGGCGGCCTTTTCCACCTTGTCGGTTTTTTCCGGAGCACATTGAATTACAAATTGCCAGTTAACGGCAGGTGCGGGTTCCAAATCATAGCCCACATCGCCATAAGGAGAGTAGGCGTCGCCCATTTTTTCACGAATCACTTCAGTGGTGGTTATTTGCAGGCATTCGCCTATAATATCCACCATACGGCGATTTCTTTGTGTAGCCTCAAAACCTTCTGTTTCGCCTAAAATATAGACAATAGACATGGGCTCAGAGCCTTTTTTGGCAAGTCCGTGATTAACGCCGTCGGCCAATTTCGGGAAAATATTCCTGTTGGTTTCATTTTTTTGTTCTCCGCCTGCAGGCAAATGATTCAAATATTTTGCAATCATTTTTATATCATCATCCGAAACATTTCCCACAAAGAAAAATATTTGGTTGGAAGCATCTTTGAATCTTTCTTTGAACATTTGATAAAGGCGTTCCAAATTCAGTTTGTCAAAATCTTCTTCTGTCGGCAATATCACCACCCGTTTGTAGTCAGGGTAGGCGGTTTGGTACAAAACTTTCGACAAGGCGATTTGCGGATGTTCTGCCAAAGCTTTGTATTGGGTGCGCATGGCTTGAACATTTTTATCAAAAGACTCTTGGTCTTTGCGGGGAGCCTCGTAATACAGGTTCAACAATTGCAGCATTGTTTCCAAATCTTTTGGGGAACAGCTGCCGGAGAATCCTTGTGTGGTGTTATCTATAGAGGGAGATATTCTGACACTTTTGCCTTTTAGTTTTTTCTTTAACTGGGAAGAGGAGAATTCACCGATGCCGGCATCGTTAATAAAGGCCGCACTCAGGCTGATGGGGAATATTTCTGCATCGCTGTACAAAGAAGAACCGCCTCTTGCATAAGATTTCATTTGTATTTCATCGGCTTTGAAATCGGTTTTCTTCACCACAAAACGGATGCCGTTGGGCAAAGTGTATTCCGTATAGTCGAGTGCTGTATTTGTTTTGCTTACTTTTGGCGTTACCTCTGCCAAAGTTTTGTCATACAAAGGTGTTTCTTTGTAGTTGTCCACCCATGGTGCGGTCTTAATATTTTTTTCACTGTCCAAAAGTGCCTTGATTTCTTTTTCTGTAGGTATTTTCAAGTCGGCTCTTTCGGGTGCGGTCAGATAAAATATCATGTTTTCTTCGGTAATCCAGTCTGCAACCATGGCATTTACTTCTTCCAAAGTAATTCCGGGAAGAAATTCTTTTGCATAATTATATTCTTGACGAATGCCGGGGATAACTTCTCCGTCTAAAAAATGACGGGTGTATTCATCTGCCAAATGGGTGGAGTGGGTTTTGTCGGCTTCTTTTGCGGACTTGCGATAGGTATCCAGCAAATCTTCTTTCTGACGGTCTAATTCTGTTTGCAGAAAACCATGTTGGTCAATACGGATCATTTCAGTGAGCATCATCTTAACCGCCTCCGGTATTTGGTTGTCTTTGGGGTAGGCATATAAAGTGAAGGCATCGCAGTTTCTGCCCAAAAATCCGCCGTATCCTCCGCTGCAACGTATCATTGGAGCTGTAACCTGTTCGCATAATTCGGAAAAACGGGCACGTATCATACCGTTTGCCAATTGACGGACAAGACTTTGTCTGTAATTTTCGATAGTGCCTTGCGGTGCTTTTTTGTGTTTCCATATCAATTCCAGACTTGTGGAAGTTGCTTCTTTGTCTGTTGCCATGGCGATAAGCGGCTCCTTGTTGTCAGGGATATTAAAATATTGGCGTTCTTTAGGATGGTCAGCTTTGGTGTATCCGCCGAAATATTGTTTTACCTTGGCTTCCATTTGGTCCATATCGAAATCGCCGACAATAATGACAGCTTGCAAATCAGTTCTGTACCAGTCTTGGTAAAAACGGACAATTTCATCGCGTTTAAAGTTCATAATCACTTGTTCCGTACCAATAGGCATACGGTTGGCATATTTGGAACCTTTGAGCATGATGGGCCATACTATTTTGTTCATACGGTCTCCTGCTCCCAGTCTGCCACGCCATTCTTCGTGCACAACACCGCGTTCCGCTTCTATTTCTTTTTGGTCAAACAACAATTTGGAAGCCCAGCCGTCCAATATTTTCATACCCATTTCTATCATTTCCGGTGTATTGGGCATATTGATAAAATAAACGGTTTCATCAAAAGAGGTGTAAGCATTGATGTGGCTGCCGAAGGTAACGCCCGCTTTTTGCAATTCCGAAATCATGGAATTGTGGGGATAATGCTCCGTACCGTTAAAGGCCATGTGCTCGCAAAAATGGGCCAACCCTTGTTGGGAATCATCTTCCAGTATGGAACCGGCATTGGTAACCAAACGGAATTGAATGCGGCCTTCCGGCTTTTTGTTGACACGAAGATAGTAGGTCAACCCGTTGTCCATTTTCACCAGACGGACATTTTTGTCTATGGGCACAGGAGCATTCAAATCTGCCGGTTTCTTGCTTTTTGCTCCCGTTAAGTCTGATATTTGGGCGTTCAGTACGGTAGTTGTTGCTATAAAGAATAGGAGAAGCAACATGGAAAATATTCGTTTCATACTAAAATTATTTTAATTAATGCAACCTCTATAGGACATCTCTAAAAATAGATAAAAATTTAACAATCAAACAATAAGGTCTTATTTTATTCGTTATATAATTGTAAGTCAAAAAGAAATACCATGCAGAAATACAAAGAGACAGGATACAAAACATTGTTTGATGACGAAAA
>JAFZUH010000152.1 GCA_017618435.1 Bacteroidales bacterium
AACTTGTTCATAAATGTTGATAGCCTTGTTGTATTCTTTCATAGCCATATATGTAAAGGCTTGCCTTGTCTCCTTATAATAAAGAGTATAATCCTCTTGCCCCAACAAAGATAAAGACATCAGGCATAAAAGAATAAATATGATTAGTTTGTTGCGATTCATTTCTTTGCAAAGATAGTAAAAATATCAAATTCCATTTACTATGGCGTGATTATTTCCAATACCTTTTCCATTGGCTTATCATATCCATGCCGCAAATCCTCATAATCGTATAAAACGGGGATAGAGGGATTAACCCTATTCTCAGTATTGGCATTTTTATCATAAAAATATTTGCAACTTACAGTAAATGGTATTTTTGAATTAGGCATAACAAATTCCAAATAATCCCCAAAACAATTAATGGCTTGTGCTGTACGTTCACCTATCAAAGGAATATTTAAACAGGACATATACCATGCTAAATCCGAAGCGGCACTATAGGTGGAATTGCTCACCAATACATAGGCTTGTCCATGAAACCGACAAGTTGTATCTTTTATATACCATATACTTTTCGGATTTTCCAATTCCCAAAACCATTTCTCATTAGTATGTGTATAATTATCAAAAGATTTATTCTTCTTATATATATATCTGATATGAGGAGAATAAGAACGTTGTTTTTTGTAATCTTTTGATATACGTGTTTTTGCATTCATAGTAATTTTGTTCTCCACTTCTTTTTTGTCTGCAATAAAATAAAGCAGTTGGTCGCCTAACATACTATTCCCCCCATGATTGTTCCGCAAATCTATAACTAAATTTTGAATATTATGCCATCGCATTTCTTGAAACATTTGAATTAAAAATTCAGAAAACAAAGGTTGTTTTAAATGTTTTCGGCTATACAATTGTTTCTTTGTGCGGCACAAACAAGCTCTGTCTTCCATTGCATTAAAATACAAGATACATAGATTGTTCAAAGTATCAATACGATAAAAAAAACTACTCTGTTTTTTACGATAGATTTCACTATAGGCAGTATCTAAATATACGGTGCATTTTTCCATCGCTTTCATAGAAATTGTTTTATCATTATTCATAGTAATGGAAAGCGTATCCAAGATTCTTCCGTTATTAATGAGAGAAAGCCAAGTAGGAGAACGCAGGCATTCCGTTAAATAAAACATTTTACAATCTTCATTTTCTGCACTTATATATTCACTTAAAATAAGCTGAACTTGTGCAATGGACACACCATTTATATAATCAATAGCATAACCTATGCTATCGCGATTTTCCGCTGCTACTACGTAATATTTTCCGTTAAATAAACGAATTGTAACAGGGAAATGCTTGTCTTCACTTATAATAACACGAGTGTGCGAATCTCCTATTTTAGCCAAAAACTTTGCAAGTAATAGTTTAAAATCCACTTCGTTTTTGGTTAATGAAACTTCCGCTTCACATGTTTTTTTCCATTTCTCATACTCCAAACCAGACAAATTGGCATATATATTAGGGTGTACAGCCTCTAATTTGTCGCATAGGTATCGGAAGTCTTTTAGGTATGGAATATTTTGACTTTGCAATATACTCCACCCAAACAGACAAATACAGCATAATATATGTTTGGTTTGTATTGGATTCATTGGTTTTCTGAAAATCATATAAGGGGATATATTTTATTCCAATTTCCATACTTTTTGGAAACATGGGTCTTTTTTCTTTAAATATGGTTTGTTTTTATTCTCCCAAAATAAATCCTGTTTAATAGCATCTTGCAGAGAAATATCTATTTCTATATTCGGTTTATCCTGAAAACAGTCTTCAGGAGTTTGTACATTTGTAAAATCAATATCACACTCCATGGCAAAAGTTATACCAGAATGTTTCAATTGAAATAAAGACGGACCACAACCACGACCCGCTATAAGACCAGTTGGCTCTCCAATGGTGATAAACCGATTTGAATAATGGCATAGCGAACTTAAACTATGAGCGGCAGATAACGTTCTTTTGTCTTGTAAAACATAGAATTTTCCTGTGAAACCTATGTTTTTATCACTGGGGAACAATATACATTCTTCATTCGACATTACTTGAAAATCATTTCCACAAAAAGACATCGGAACCCATTCACAGTCTGTTTTTTGACTGAAATGTTTTATTAAATCAACCTGTGCTTTCACGCCTATACACATGGGCATTCGAATAGTATCGGCAATTAAATGTTGAATAACATCTATCCAAACATCATCACTTCCACCACGATTATTGCGAACATCTAGAACAACTTTTTGGGGTATATTGCCGTTCAAAACGGCATCCATTTCACCAATAATTTTGTCTTGCAAACCTTCATACATATTGGGAAAGCGTATATAAAGAATATTTTTATCTTTAAAATACAATACATTATGAGAACTAATGTCCTTTTTTCGAGGTATATATTTTTTATTGTAAAAACGAAAAGAATAGTTTTTAGATAAATCTACATTTATTATATCTTGATTTACAATATTTTGTAATTTTATATTTGTACGAGAAAAAATCAAACTTAACGAATAGTATTGTTGTTGTTTGGGGTCCCAACGAAGAAAAGCATTTGACTGCAATCCTATGTTGCGTCTCAAATATTCATGTGGAAAAATATCGTCAATTTCTATTAGTTTCATATTTTTCAAAGTAATCTTCTCATCTTTGTTTGTCAATTCCACTATACCAGAAATATAATATGCTCCATTATAATACCAAAGATAATTTCCAAAACTGAATAAGTTTAAAGAAACCGATTTGTCTAAGCCAGAAAATGACCGATACATTAAAGATGTATCTATGGTACAAAAAGTATTATTTTCATACAAAGCCTGAATTAATGTTTGGGAGGTTTGCCCTCCAATTATGTAAGCGTGAATGTCTGCAAGGGAATTAACTGCATGATAGATGATTCCGTAAAAAGAAGAATCTGATTTTACCGTATCTATTTGAGAACGATAACTTTTTATTTGAGATAAAACATCATATTTTGTAGCAGCATTTCTTATTGCAATTTGTGGATTGTATTTTTCAATAAATTCCACAAACTGATCGAAATCTTCATACATCTGTTGCTTGGAAACTTTAAATGACGGGTTGGGTATTTTTTGTGCAGATGTAGAAAAAACTATAATTATCAATACTAAATGTAAAAACACTTTTTTCATTTGATTGCAGAGTTCCTGATAAAATATCTTTAAAAGATATGCAAAGATAGTAAAAATATCAAATTCCATTTACTATGGCGTGATTATTATAGATTCAACAAACAAAGTTATAAAAAATAATTTTTTATCTTCTGTGCTTATGTGTGGAGGACAGAGATACACGATTGTCATCTAAATCATTATGTTGGCGGTGATATAATGTAGATCCAAATTTATAGTTAAGTCCGAATGAAATGCTATGCATACGGTCGTTGCCTGCAAATGTATTTGTATAACCTTCGGGCAGACCAGTACTCTTACTATTCCAATGTGTACTGAGTAACAGGTCGCTTATACGTGCGGTAAGTGTGAGTCCGATACGCGGAAAATCTTTTTTAACGGCAAAATTCATCTCTTTCCACGAAGATAAACGTTCCATTCCCCATATACTTGGTGTGGAATACATGCCATCTAAGGACAATGTCCAGTCATTGGGTAGATATGCATTCAGTTCGGCAGAAAAATCTCCCCTCCAATATTTCATATTAATTAACCCGTTATAACTTTTTGTCATCTCATATTCTGCACCGATTTGTGCAGTGAGTGCCAACCAAGCACCATTAATCTTGCGATGCCCGTTCTCGTTTTTATTCTCAAATTTCGGTACAATAGGTATTTCCGTAAGCGATAGAAAAATACCATATATTGTAGAAGTGCCATAGTTAACTGCTTTTTGCAAGCGGCTTGCTCCTTGCAAAATAGATGTTTGATAATCCATTATATCCCGTATGTGAGCAAAATCAAAATCCAACGATATATACTCCGAATATCCAAACGATACTAAAATATTATGAGTGAATGATGGTTTTAGTTCGGTATTTCCGGCACGAAAGCTATGTCCGTCTTCATATTGCCATGAGGGATCTAACATGGTATAATGCGGACGGTCAATTCTACGGGAATAGTTTATTGAAACGGACCAATCCGGTGCGGGTATATATCCGATATAAACGCTCGGAAATAGATTGAAATACGATTTGATACTGCTTGAATCAGCAGAAATCCATTTACCTATGGAATGCGTGTATTCCCCACGCAAACCGACTTTTGTACTCCAATGTTCACCGAACTGTTTGCCAATTGTTGTATATAAGGCAGCGATATGCTCTATATAATTAAAATCAGATAAAAAAGAATTAATATTTAGAGTGTCTGTTATGGAATTATATATAGTCTGTGTTGTCAACCATTTGGAACCGCACTCAATTTTACCTGTCTGCCAGAAATTTGTACGAAAATCCACACGTCCGCTATAAATATTTGTCAAATGACGAACATTTTGTCCGATAGTTAAATCATATTTGTCCGCAAATACAGGGAAATAATCATTTCGGCTATCTGTGGCAGTATTATTATTGTTGCGATTATAATCTATATTAATAGTCAGTTCGCGGTCAAGAGCAGAAGAAAAAACATGCGTATAATTAAGATTAGCAGTGTGTTGTAACCATCTGTTAGCAGTAATCATTTCCTCGTTGTTCTGTTCCACCAATACTTCATCAGAATAAAACATATTATAGTTATGAGCCTTGTCTCCTTGATTTTTTCCTATAGAGACGGGAATGGATACAATAAACCCAAGTGTATTTGCCGTGTCAATTATAAAATCATTACTTAATTTAAGCATATAATACTGATAACGGTTATTCTTTTGATTATATGTCTGCCGTCTATCAGAGGGAGAAGCGATAAGAGATTCGTACGATTCTGTTCTATTGCTGTATTGTTGTGTAAGAGCCAGAGAGGTATATGTTTTTTCTCCGCGATAATTAAAAAGAAAAGATATATGGTCATCATACATATATTGTTTCAAATCTCGCCAATACATGCCACCATAACCGGCAGAGAGATTCCCATTTATACCTTTTGAACGATTTCGTTTAGTTTTGATATTAATAATACCGCCTTGTCCTGAAGCGTCGTATTTGGTTGAAGGTTGCGTTATTATTTCCAATTGTTCTATAGTAGAACCATCTGTACCTTCCAACATGTTCTTTAGTTGTTCCCCGCTTAGATACGATGGGCGACCGTCCACATATACTTCAACTGATTTCCCGTTAACGGTAATTTTCCCCTTTCGGTCAATATGTACGCCGGGAGCTTTTTTGAGTATATCCTTGCCATTGTTCCCTATAGCAAACGGAGAGGAACCCACATTCACCACTATTTTATCCATTTGCCGTTCCATTAACGGATTGCGTGGTTTGATTACAATTTCACTTAATTGGGATACTGATTCTTCCATGCGAATTAGTAATGTGTTCATTTGCTTGTTCAGCCCGATATAACAAGTTTTATACCCTAAACATGAAGCCCTGAGTAAAGTGGCAGATGAGGGAGGATTGATAATAAAGGTTCCACTGTCATCAGTTATCGTACCAGTTACAAGAGATGAATCTGATGTGAGTAACGCGATAGTAACAAAAGGTATTGGTTTTCCATTGACATTTTCCACACGACCTTTCAAATTGCTGGCGAAAATAAAATTACAGTAAAGTAAAACTGCACACAAAATAAAAAAAGTCCCTGTTCGCATATACATAATTGTTTTTGCCGGCAAAAGTATAAATCTATGAAAGAGCAGTTGTGTATATGCGGCAATTGTTTATGTACAAATGTCAATCAATTGTTTTTCTGTTGTTTTTACGATATTGATTAGGAGTTGTCCCATAGGATAAAAGGAAATTTCGATAAAAGCCGGAAGTAGAACGGAGTCCTACCTCATATGCTATCTGGTCAATAGGCATATCGGTTTCACGAAGCAAACGGGCGGCTTCTTCCAATCGCATTTCCCGAAGAAATTCACTGAAAGTTTTGCCCGTGGATTCTTTCAGATTTTGAGAAAAAGTGGTGCGATTTGTTAACATTAAACGACATATTGCATCTCGATTCAAATCTTCTTGACAAAACAAATTATCTTCCCGCAGCACTTTATTTAGTTGTATCATGAAAGCACTTTCCTCTTTTTTCTCTGTTAGCAATTTAACAGGCTCTTTGAGCGTAGCCGTATCTATGGTATATCCAAAAGCACCCCATAAAATGGCAGATAAGGGCAGATAAAACAGATAGGTCCAGTCTGCAAATTGAAAAATAACACAAACTATATAGCAGAGAAATTGAATCAACAGTAATGCACAACCGATATATACGAATTGTTTGTGATATCTATGTCTATTGCGAATCAGTATCATTGCCATAAGCAAACCCATTATTCCTGCTAACAAATCCATCCACACGGAAATAAGTTCACCTTTAGTGACATTAATAAGGTTGTTTTCTTCTAATAAAAAGCAAATGACAGTCTGTATGCAGGAACATAGCAAAAAAATTCCCGCTATATAACGAATCCGAAGCGAACCTTCCTTACGAATGATAAGCAGACGGCAAACATAGTAAAGCAGCAATACAATCAGTACTCCATGTAATGCATCTATTATACGGTAATATATTTCATTCATTTTATGTGTATTGTTAAATAAAATAAGGTATTCCAATTCGGAATACCTTATTTTTTCTTCTAACGTTAGAATTTTTTATTTCATATTGTGGAAAATGTTGGTAACATCTTCGTCTTCTTCAATCTTTTCAATCAATTTTTCCACTTCTTCGCGTTGTTCTGGGGTCAATTCCTTTACATCGTTGGGTATTCTTTCAAATTGGAAAGATTTGATTTCATATTTATTGTCTTCCAAATATTTTTGAATAGGTCCGAAACTTTGGAAAT
>JAFZUH010000153.1 GCA_017618435.1 Bacteroidales bacterium
AAAATGACAAACTCTTATACTTTACCATCAAAAGAGATGCCATTCCTATCAATAGCATTGACTATTATTATATGATACGCCCTGCTATTGCCTATATCAGTATCAATAGTTTTACGCAAACTACAGCCAATGAATTCAGTGAGGCTTTGCAACAAGTGATAAATGGGGGAGCCACAAGCCTTATTTTGGACTTAAGAGGCAACACCGGAGGTTTTTTGGGGGCAGCCGTAGAAGTTTGTGATGAATTGTTGCCTGCAAAGAAAATGATTGTCTATACCAAAGGGCTACATTATCGCACCCAAGAAATAAGAGCAACGGCAAAAGGAAGATTTCAAAACGACAATCAACATATTGTAGTATTAATTGATGAATATTCGGCTTCTGCCAGTGAAATTGTCTCAGGGGCCATACAAGACCACGACCGCGGAACAATTATCGGCAGACGCTCATTCGGCAAAGGCTTGGTACAACAACAATTTGTTTTAAGTGACTCTTCGGAAGTCTTACTAACTATTGCCCGCTACTATACACCTGTAGGAAGATGTATTCAAAGACCTTTTGATGCAGGCAACGAAGAAAAATATATGAGCGACTTCTATGAACGTTATTTAAATGGAGAAATGGAAGAAAAAGAAAAAAATACCTTTAACGATTCTTTAAAATTCACCACCCCCTCGGGCAAAGTTGTCTATGGCGGAGGCGGAATTATGCCAGATGTTTTTATTCCCCTAAAAACATCTGAAGATTTTATCTTTTTCAACCGTTTGAACAACAAAGGCATTGTTTTCCAATATGCAGCAAAATATGCCACCGACAATAGAAAAAATTTGCTCAAACAATACCCTACCGCAAAAAACTATGTCAAATATTTTTCTGTCAATGAAGAAATGATTGCCCAAATGCAAGACAAAGGAAGACAAGATTCCATTGTGGGAACACTTTCTGAAATTTCCAAAAAAGAACTCTGCAAATGGACAAAAGCATATATCGGAAGAAATATTTACGGCAATGCCGCCTTCTATCCTGTCATTCACCAAACAGACGATATGATAAAAGAAGCCATTAAAGTATTGAAAAAATAAGTTGCCTTTTCTTCCTTTTTTGTGTAATTCTATTTTTTTTGCTATCTTTGCGGAAAAATATATTCCAATGAAAGACTTATCCCTACATGTGATGGATATTTTGCAAAACTCAACAAGAGCCAAGGCTACGTTGATAAAATTTACCATCATCGAAAACGAAGAACAAGATATTTATGAGTTGATATTTGAAGACAACGGTTGTGGTATGAGCGAAGAAACGCTCAAACGCGTAACCGACCCGTTTTTCACTACCAGAACCGTCCGCAAAGTCGGCTTGGGCATACCATTGCTCAAACAAAACTGCGAAAAAACAGGAGGCAGATTTTCCATCAGTTCACAAGTCGGAGTCGGCACTGAAGTACATGCCGTTTTTTCACACAAACACATAGACAGACCCGCTCTTGGCGATATTGCCACAACAATAGTCTATACCGCCTCGGCTTATCCTGATATTCATTTTATTTATAAACACATACACAATGATAAGGAATATGTGTTTGACACTCAGGAAATAGCCGAAGTGTTGGACGGCATATCCATTCAAAATCCGGAAATTATCGCTTACTTGGTTGAAATGCTTAGAGAAAACCTAAAAGAAATAAATGTTGAATTTTAAAACACTCTGTCCATGATTCTCGCAGATAAGAATTTTATTCTTGCTTGTTATCAATATTTAGCACAAATGGATAGTGAAGCCATTGGATTACTAAAAAATAAAATTGCCAATGGTATTTTCAACGATATTCTTCAAAAATTTCCGGCAACAACCTCTGTCTATATTTTTTGCGGCAACAGTTTCAAGGGCAGTATCGGTTTTGTTTTATCCCAAATACTCTCGGAACAC
>JAFZUH010000154.1 GCA_017618435.1 Bacteroidales bacterium
ATGTATAGGTTTTCAGCATTTGGGAGCCCAAAATATTCAAGAAAAATCTGTTCTTGTAAGTAAGCCTATGGACGATATGCGTATTTCCAATACTATTAATCGTTCTATTGTAGCCACAGACAATACGATAGCCTTGCCCAAGATAGATGCAGCGGTAGCAGATAAATTTGGCAAAGACGGTAAAATCGTAAAATCAACATTGTCGAACAAGCGTGCTTTGAAACCGGGACAGTCGCTCATTTTTGCCGTTGATAACAATGGCTTTGCCGAGCAAAGGGATAGTTTGCCTGCAGACATATTGTCTGCTATTGCCAGAACTCCCAAATGGTTGCACTATGATTTGCAGTTCAAATTTGAAATGGTAACCAATGCAACGGTACGTTCCAAAATGGTGGATTTGCTGAACGGTACGGCCAAACAATATTTGGATGAAGTTGCCTATACTTTGGCTTTTTTGCCCGTAGAAGTTCTCAATAGTTCCCGTTTCGCCCCAGATTGGGCATATTTGAAAAAAAATGTGGAATTGATTTATACACATGCAGATTCGTTGCAATATGTCCGTTTGGTGGAAAATGGAGATACCAATTCGGGCGACTGGCATACCACGACAGAGTATAGAATCAAGCAAGGGTCTTCGTATATTTGGCGTGCTGTGGACAAATATTATTATTATCAACTTGTGATGATGCCCAAAATAGAGCAGGAGGGACTTTATGTTACCGACAACAATACCTCTATTACGGCACAACGCACATGGGGATATGGTTGGAGAGATTATCTGTGGAACAATTATGTTAGGGCTGTTAATACATCTGATACCGCTGATAGAAGTTACAACAATGTTTATCAATCAGGTTACAAACCCATCAATTCATCGGGAACATACGATACAGTGAGAGTGGATACTATTCCCCGATTCGGTTCCATTATGCAAATGCCTACTTATTTATGGAATGAAAGTACAACTATTTGGTTTTTTAACCGAGCCTTTACCTCATCGCAGAGTGCCTTGAATGTGTTGGGTAATTGGGCTTCGCAGTGCGTGCCTATGGATGTAACCTCTACAAGCGATTACCGTCCTTCGCAACCTAATCATATAGCGTGGAAACATGTAGGCAATTGTCATGAAGACGCTTTGATAGTAGTTGCCGCTTGCAGAACGGCATTGATACCATGTATTCATGTCGGTGATTTGTGCGATGACCACGTATGGGCTGCCATTCACGATGGTGGGGATAGCGTATGGCACCATTTTGAGTTTTTCAGGGGCGGTTGTTCCCCTTCACGTGCCTATTATTGGGGTATGACTAACTTGCAGGAAGATGGCGGCTATTCTTGGAACAGTTCTTTGGTGCAGGGATATGTGCCAGATGGAACACTTTTGAATTTTTCGGGTACATATTCCAAAAGTTTGAGTTCGGGGTCTTATGTCAAAACCGTACCTTGCACTTTGAATTTGACGATTACAGATATTAACAATGTTCCCGTAGATGGGGCAAGGGTGCAGTTGTATTCTACCAACACACAATATAGCACTACTTATACTATGTCTGCGGGTTATTTGTGGTCAGATGCGGAAGGCAAAATAGTGGCTCCATTGGGTACGGGCAAAAAATATTATATGAAAATCTATCACCCGAAATTTGGGTCTTTCCCCGAAGAAAGCGATAAGGTATACACGGTTATTTCCAGCAATGCCATCACCAATAGAACCTATTCGGTAAAATATGCTTTTCCGACCGAAACACCTCCCCAAAGACATTCCATAACAGCGGGAACAACACCATACGATGCTACCAAGAGTTTGAAAATTACCCTCAAAGCCAATAATATTACTACGGGCAAACAAGCCTTAGACGGGCAAAGCTCCACTTTTTATGACAGAACAAACACTTTGTCGGGGTTGTCTGTTTATGTGGCAACCGAGAGCCAGATAGATAAGTTTAAGAATGCCGATATGACCGCCGAAGCGATGTATGGTTTCGGGACGGTATCGCAGGGCGAATATTCCGTACCTATTCCTTCGGAAGGAAAATCGTATATTGTTCTCACAAACAACCTCAATTATACCAATTTGGTGGAAGTGGAATATGAGGCCGAGATAGTTGATGGGGCAATTGTATCGGTGGAAGAACCTACTGGAGAAACCCGACCGATGTATTTTTATCCCAATCCCGCACAAGGACAGATACATTTGCAGGTGGCAGACACGCAAGAAGACAGTCGGATAGAAATATATAGTATCAATGGGCAATTGTTGTTACAACAGGCAACAAAGCAAGGGCTGAATACCATAGATGTATCGGCATTGCCAAAGGCTGTATATGTTGTCAAATGTGGCA
>JAFZUH010000155.1 GCA_017618435.1 Bacteroidales bacterium
AAAAATTGTATTTTTGCAGTGTAAAATTTTCCAAGTGGAAATTTGCGAGAACAAAGAATGTCTTTGATGTTCGTTCAAAATCGGGAAAATAGTATTAAACGATTGAATGTGGATATAGATATTGTAAAAGGTAGAAACATACACAACGAACTAAGTTTACCTTATTTTGCGTATTAATAAACTCTAATTCAATAGACAAATAAGTTTTAACATGGAATAATTTGCTTATCAAGCACGGGTAGGAAAATTATTCCTTTTTTGTGGTTAAAAGGGTCAATGACATTTTTGGTAAGGTGGTAGAAAGTTTAAAAAGATGGGGAATTTAGTCGAAATATAAAAATATTGTAGATAAAAGAAAATGAAAGCATTGTTATAAATATTTTATCGCACTATGGCAATTTGTAAATTGTATTAAATTTTTTATGTTATCTTTGCAAATTCATTTTGAAACGCTAAAAAGATGAGTAAAAATTTAGTCATAGTAGAGTCTCCGGCAAAGGCAAAAACAATAGAAAAGTTTCTTGGTAAAGACTATAAGGTAAAATCCAGCATGGGGCATATCAGAGATTTGCCCGAAAAAAATATCGGTATAGATATAGCCGCAGGTTTTGTCCCTTTGTATGAGATTCTTCCGGATAAGAAAAATATTATCAAAGAATTAAAGAGCGAGATACAGAAATCAGATGTCGTTTGGCTGGCAACCGATGAGGACCGTGAGGGAGAAGCCATTTCGTGGCATTTGCAAGAGGTATTGAATTTGCCCGCAGAAAAGACTAAACGTATTGCTTTTCATGAAATTACAAAGCCTTCAATTTTGAATGCCATTGCCAATCCAAGAGAATTGGACATCAATTTGGTAAATGCCCAACAGGCCAGACGTGTGCTTGACAGGCTGGTGGGCTTTGAATTGTCGCCTGTATTGTGGAGAAAGGTTAAACCTTCTTTGTCTGCAGGCAGAGTGCAATCGGTGGCTGTTCGTTTGATTGTAGAACGCGAAAAAGAAATCAATCAATTTAATTCCACATCAAATTATCGTGTGGTGGCACAATTTCTTTTTGACAAAAAAGACAAAAAGGGAATTCAAGCGGAATTGAACAAACGTTTTGATACGGAAAAAGAAGCCATTGCATTTTTGGAAAAATGCAAAGAAGCCGTATTTACGGTAAATGCTGTAACACAAACACCTACAAAAAAATCACCGGCAGCACCCTTTACCACTTCAACCTTGCAACAGGAGGCTGCCAGAAAATTGGGTTTTTCGGTAACCAAAACCATGACCGTTGCCCAACAATTGTACGAGGCAGGACATATTACCTATATGCGTACAGATTCTGTCAATTTGTCCAATTTGGCTTTGGTGGATGCCAAAAAAGAAATAGAGCAAGCCTATGGCGACAAATATGCCAAAACACGTAAATATACAACTAAAATAAAAGGTGCACAAGGTGCCCATGAGGCTATCAGACCAACAGATATGACCATAAAACAACTCACTTTGCAGGATAATGCCCAAAACAGATTGTACGAACTGATTTGGAAACGAACCATTGCCTCCCAAATGAGTGATGCCTTGTTTGAAAAGACTACCATAGATATTAATATATCCAATGCAAAAGAAAAATTTGTGGCTGTTGGTGAAGTGTTGCTTTTTGACGGTTTTTTGAAAGTTTATCTTGAATCGAAAGATGATGAGGGAGAAGATGAATTGACAACCACTATTTTGCCGGCAATGAAAGAAGGCATGGAATTGCTCCTTTCCAAAGCGGAAGCAGCGGAAAAATATGCCCAACACCCTCCAAGATATACAGAAGCAAGTCTGGTGAAAAAAATGGAAGACTTGGGTATTGGCCGTCCTTCCACTTATGCTCCTACAATTTCCACCATTCAAAAAAGAAAATATGTGGAACGTGCCGATAGAGAAGGAACAGAAAGAAAATACAAAGTCATAACTTTAGCCAAAAACGATATTTCGGTTGTTGAGAAAAAAGAAATAGTTGATAAAGAAAAAGGAAAACTTTGCCCAACAGATATAGGTATTATCGTTAATGATTTTTTGACAAGCAATTTTCAACAGATTGTAGATTACGATTTTACCGCCAATGTGGAAAAACAATTTGATGAAATTGCTTCCGGCAAGAAAGAATGGAAAAAAATGATAGAGAAATTTTATGGTTTTTTCCATGAAAATGTAGATGTTGTGCTGAAAACCACCGAAAAGGCAAGTGGAGCAAAACTTTTGGGACAAGACCCCAAAACGGGGAAAAATGTGTATGCCCGTTTGGCTCGTTTTGGTCCTGTGGTGCAAATAGGAGAACCCAGTGACGATGAAAAACCCGTATTTGCTTCTTTGTTGAACGGACAACATATTGAAACCATTTCATTGAAAGAGGCTTTGGATTTGTTCAAACTTCCTCGTGTAGTAGGTACTTGTAACGATGAAGAATTGGTGGTTAATATTGGTCGTTTCGGACCTTATGTCAGGTATAAGGGTAAATTTTATGCTATTCCCAAAACGGAAAATTTAATGACCATTTCTGTAGAACAATGTTTGGCAATAATAAAAAAGAAAGAAGAAGCCGATGCTGAAAAAGGACCAATAGCAATTGGTGTATATCAAGGAATGGAAGTATCTGCTGCTGTCGGGCGTTATGGTCCATACGTGGCTTGCAACAAACAATTTTTCCCATTGCCTGCCAATACAGACATAAAAACAGTTTCTTTGGAACAAGCCATAGAGGCTATACAAAAGAAAGAGTCTAAAAATACGATAAAATCTTTTAAAGAAAATGAAGATGTGCGTATTATGAAAGGCCGATATGGGCATTATATTGCCTATAAAGGTAAAAATTATAAGATAGATAAAAACTTGGACGCCGAAACAATTACACTGGAGCAGTGTTTGTCTATTATTCAAAAAGCAGACGAAAAAGAGGCGACAACAGATAAAAAGGTTGCTGCAAAAACTGCTTCAACCGCTAAAAGCACAACTGCCAAGAAAACATCTGCTAAAAAGAAATAAAATGATAGACGAAACACTTGATATATCTATTTATTTTTCTCCTATAGACTTGGAAAAAGTTGCTTTTTGGGGGGGAGATGATGATGACGATAGAATCGGCAATAGAATTGATATTCATACAAGTGAACATTTCCCTGATATATCAGAGGCTAAAATAGTTATTCTCGGCGTAGGGGAAGATAGAAATAGTATCAACAACAAAGGTTGTGCTGAAGCCCCAGATGCAATTAGAGAACAATTCTATCAATTGTTTTATCAAGATAATATGCCTAAAATTGCAGATATAGGCAATTTGAAAATCGGCAATCAGGTAAAAGACACCTATATTATATTGACAGACATTTTGTCTTCGCTGATACAGAATGATATTTTCCCTGTTGTGTTGGGTGGCAGTCAGGATTTGACCTACGCTGTTTATTTGGCTTACCAACAATTGGATAGGGTTATCAATATTACAAGTATAGACAGCCGTTTGGATTTGGGCAAAGAAGATGAACCTATCAAATCAAATGCTTATTTGAATAAAATTATTTTGTCGCAACCCAATTGTTTGTTCAATTATAGCAATGTCGGTTATCAAAGTTATTTTGTAAGTAATAAAGAACTTGCTTTGATGGACAAATTGTTGTTTGACACCTACCGGTTGGGCTTGGTAAAACAAGATATGGAGAATAGTGAACCTATTATTAGAAATGCAGATATGGTTTCGATAGATATGTCTGCAGTGAGGTTCGCCGATTCTCCGGGTTGTAAATATGTTTCTCCCAACGGATTCAGTGGAGAAGATATATGCACATTAGCCCATTATGCAGGAGCCAGCGATAAATTGTCGTCTTTGGGTGTTTTTGAATATAATCCGTCATTGGACAATAGAAAACAGAGTGCAATTCTTATTGCGGAAATGATTTGGTATTTTATTCAGGGATATATGCAACGAACGAATGATTTACCGGATGTTGCCAAAGGCAATTTCTTTAAATATTATGTTTCGTTGTTTGACAATACCTATAAAATAATATTTTATAAGAGCAAAACAAGTCATCTTTGGTGGATGGAGATACCCATAGAAGAAGGTGAAAATGCCAAATTCCAACGCAACTATATCATTCCTTGTTCCGAACAAGATTATCGTACGGCATGTCAAGAAGAGGTGCCGGAAAGGTGGTTGCAAACCTATAAAAAAATAAAACCATAATATGCTTTCTGTTGGTGTGAATAAGATATTGTCGGGCTATTTTGCCGCAAGATGCGGTAGAATAGACAATATGATGAAAAATCCTATAGATTGTCAGCATTTTGTATTGAAAAAATTATTGTCTTCAGCCCAACAAACACGATACGGACACCAATATGATTTTGCCTCCATTGCCAATTACGGGCAATTTGCCCAACGGGTACCTGTAAATGATTATCAAAGTCTTTATCCTTACATAGAACAGATGATAAAGGGAGAAAAAAATGTTTTGTGGTCAGGAAAAGTTAATTGGTTTGCCAAATCATCAGGCACAAGTGGAAGTAAAAGCAAATTCATTCCTCTCAGTCAGGAATCGCTTTGGTACAACAATTATCAGAGTGGGCGGGATACCTTGTCTCTCTATATATCCCATCGTCCAGATTCAAGGTTGTTTATGGGAAAAACATTTTCTCTGACGGGCTCTTTGCGGTCGTTTGACATCAATTCCAAAGCAAGATGTGGAGATATTTCCGCTTTTTTGTTAAAGGGACTTCCTTTTTGGGCCAATTTGCTCAAAACCCCGCCATATAAGATTGCTTTAATGTCCGATTGGAATGAAAAATTGGAATGTTTTGCCCAACACATGAGAAAACAA
>JAFZUH010000156.1 GCA_017618435.1 Bacteroidales bacterium
CAAAAGTCAGGGAATCTTCGGCTTCATAATTTATTGTTGATTTTATTGCGTTAGGCGACAATGGCATTTTTTTCAAGGTATCGGTCGCCGATGTATCTTGAACAAATGAATTTGTGTCGGATTTCGCAATATTTGTTTGTATTTCTTGTGCAAAAGCATAAGAAGAACAAGAATACAAAATACTTGCCCACACAAAAAAGATTTTCCAAAAACGCCTATTTCTCAATATTTTATATAAAATTATTTTTAATTTAAAATTAATACAAATTTTGATTATCTTTGCAAAAAAGATTAAATAACAAAAATACGAAAATCTTATATATAAAATGTGTAAAATTAATGATTTTTTAAAGGGAGCACAAAAATACCTTATAATAGGTATATGTGTATCGGGATTCTTGGTATTTTCTATGCTTACATCAAGTGAGGTTTACGCCAATAAACCAATCAAAGTAGTTGTTATAGATGCTGGTCATGGTGGCCATGATCCTGGTGCAATAGGTTATTCCGGTGCAAACGAAAAAGATATTGCCCTTGCCGTTGCTTTGAATGTCGGTAAACGTATTAGTGAGGCTTTTCCTGAGATTAAGGTAATATATACTCGAAATACAGATGTGTTTGTGGAATTGAAACAGAGAGCCATAATCGCCAATGAAAACAATGCCGATTATTTTATTTCAATACATTGTAATTCTGCACCTAATGCAACAAGTATGGGTACAGAAACATTTGTTATGGGTATGGATAAAAACAATGCCAATTTGGCTGTAGCCCAACGTGAAAATGCTTCTATCCTATTGGAAGCGAATGCCGAAGAAAATTATGGCAATTTTAATCCTACTTCCAACGAAGCCTATATTATTTTCCAATTGTATCAAAATGTTTATTCTGAACGAAGCATTCATTTGGCTAAATCTATACAAAATGAATTTTCAACACGCATTCACCGCAAAGACAGAGGTGTGAAACAAGCACCTATATTGGTGTTGTGGCGTACGGCAATGCCATCTATTTTGGTAGAAGTGGGTTTTATAAGCAATAAAGAAGAAGAAGCCTATCTCGTTTCAAAAAAAGGACAAGATGAAATAGCCAAATCTATTTTCAATGGATTTGCAAAAGTGGCAGAAGGCGAAGGCAACAAAGCCGTACAAGGTGCTATTGAAAAACAAGAAGCCCCCAAGCCGCAAGCAACTCAAACGCAAGAAGAAATAAAACAACAGGTTGAAGAAACTGTAAAACAGAATGTTAAAGAACAGTCAAATGTAAATGCACAAACAAATACCCAATTGCCAAACGCAAATGTTTGTTATAAAATACAATTTCTGGTTTCTTCCACAAGGCAGGATTTGTCGGGTAGCAAATTTGCAGAAATAAAGGATATTGAAATTGAACAATTGAAAGAAAATCTGTATCGTTATACATCTGGTCATTTCTCAACTTATCAGGAAGCGTTGGCGGGATTGGAAAACATCAGAAATACCAGATATAAGGAAGCATATATAGTAGCCTTTGACAAAAACGGACAAAAAATATCGGTCAATGAGGCTAAAAATTTAGAAAAATCAAAATAAAATGCAAAAAAATATATTGAAAACCAAAGAAGTAAAAATAGCAATATTTGCCATTGCCGGTTTGTTTTTATTGATATGGGGCGTAAATTTTTTGAGAGGAATCAATATCTTTAAAAAACAAAACACTTATTATGCCATATTTGAAAAAACAGACGGACTTATGCCGGCACATTCTGTGGTGTTTAATGGTATGGTAGTGGGCAATGTGGACAATATCAGTCTTTTGCCTGAACAGGGAAATAAAATTCTAGTGGCTATCAAAGTGAATAAGGAAATTAGAATTCCGACAAACTCCCAAATTAAAATAGGGTCGCCATCTCCGTTGAGTTCTCCGCAAGTTGAATTGTTGTTTGGCGATGAAAAAACATATTTTCAGTATGGCGATACGCTTATCGGTAATGTTAATACAAGTTTGTTTGATGGACTTGATGTGCTGATAGCCAATTTGACTTCCGTGTCTTATTCCTTGGATACCATTGCCGCTTCGTTAAAAACAACGATAGCAACAGGCACATTGGACAATACATTGCACAATATAGAAGCCATTTCCGATAAAATCGAACATATTTTGGCTCAAAATCAAGGAAAAATCAACAATGTGATGTCCAATATAGATACGTTTTCTCAAACATTGTCCAAAAATGATGAGAAAATCAACAATATTATAGCCGATTTGAATCAAGTTTCTTCGCAATTGGCAGAAGCACAATTGAAAGGAACGATAGATAATGCTTCCAAAGCGATTGCTAAATTAGATACTTTGATTGCTGGTGTAAATGCAGGTGAGGGGACTTTGGGACAACTGGCAACAAACGACAGTTTGTATATCAGTCTGAAAAATTCTTTGACAAGTTTAGATGCCTTGCTGGTGGACTTGAAATCCAAACCCAAAAAATACATCAACATTACAGTGTTTGGCAAAAGAGAGAAAAAAGAAAAGACTAAATCTAAATAATACTTATCGTATTATGATATATAAATAGAGTATTAACTAAAGTGTTTGAACAAGAAATAGATAGTATAAATTTAGTTTGCATATCATAGAATAGGAAAAAGCGAAATAGCGTATCTGGTTTTTCTGAAACTTCGACAATTTCACAAAAACACTCCAGACACAAGCGACAGCTTACATGCATCTGCGTGGACTTGTACGTTGTAATTGGAGTGTTAAGGTAGTCGAAGACCTCAGAAAAACCGATGAAGACTTAAAAGTGCCACGCTTTTTTTATGTGCAATTCTTACATTCATTGGGTACTTAATAAAAATAATTAATTCAAATAATAAAATTTTTAATTTAAAACCGAAGTGCCAAGGGAATATAATAGGCACATATATAGAATGAAAAAAGTGTTTGCATTACTATTAAGGTATATTATTTTGTGGTTGTGAGAAAAAGAGATGTAAAATATATGTAGATTCCAAAGAAGAGCATTCTTGGTTTGAATCTTTTCGTATAGATAAAAAGAGTTACAAAAAAAGTGGAAGTGATATAAATATTTTCTTTATTGAATATGCTGACTATATACCAAGTGTTATTTTTTATGTACCTTATGGAAGTTATCATATTTCAGCGAGAAAAAGAATATTAAATGATAACGTTGTTAGCACTTATTCTGCCGATTTTGATTGTAATGAAAGAACGGCCAAAAATCAAGAAAATGATATAATTCTTTAGTTTTTTTTGCACAATAAATAAAAAAATCAATATTTTTCAACTTTGTTTTTTATTCTCTTTTTTCGTTCTGTATTTGCTAAAAAAGTGCTACCTTTGCAAATTATGAAAGTATTTTTATAAATGGAAACACGTTATATATTCATTACAGGAGGAGTAGCCTCATCGTTAGGTAAAGGTATTATTGCGGCTTCATTGGCCAATTTGTTGAAAGCACGTGGTTATAGGGTTACCAATCAAAAATTGGACCCTTATATTAATGTAGATCCGGGTACGTTGAATCCCTACGAACATGGCGAATGCTATGTTACCGAAGACGGTGCCGAAACGGATTTGGATTTGGGGCATTATGAACGATTTACCAATATTCCAACTTCGCAAAAAAACAATGTTACCGCCGGACGTGTTTATATGGATGTAATTACCAAAGAACGCCGTGGCGATTATTTGGGAAGTACGGTGCAGGTTATACCTCACATTACCGATGAAATTCAAAATCGTATTCAAGCCTTGGGCGACACTGGGGATTATGATTTTGTATTGACAGAAATAGGTGGTACAGTGGGAGATATAGAATCATTTCCATTTATAGAAGCGGTTAGACAATTACGGTGGAAAAAAGGCAATAACAGTTTGGTTATTCATTTGACCCTTGTGCCTTTTTTGCATGCTACCGGAGAACTGAAAACCAAACCTACCCAACATTCGGTAAAAACTTTGTTGGAACAGGGTGTTCAGCCTGATATTATTGTATGCCGTACAGAACACGATATTAGTGAAAGTATGCGTAAAAAAATAGCGTTGTTCTGCAATGTAGACCCGACATCGGTGCTGCAATCCATTGATGCTGATACCATATATGACATTCCACTTCTGATGTACAAAGAAGGTCTTGATAAAGAAGTGCTTAGAAAAATGAACCTTCCGTACGACAAAGAACCCGATTTGACATATTGGAAAGAATTTTTACATAAATTAAAGTTCCCGAAATATAATGTAACCATTGGTCTTGTCGGCAAGTATGTGGAATTGAACGATGCCTACAAGTCTATCATAGAATCATTTACACACGGCGGTGTGGCCAATGAATGTAAAATAAAATTGGAATTGATTCATTCTGAATACATAACCGAAGGCAATGTTGAGGAAAAGTTAGGTCATTTAGATGCTATTTTGGTTGCTCCGGGATTTGGGGGCAGGGGCATAGACGGAAAGATAACGGCCATTACCTATGCCCGTGAAAATAATGTTCCGTTTTTGGGAATTTGCTTGGGTATGCAGTGTGCCGTTGTGGAATTTGCCCGCAATGTATTGCACTGGGCAGATGCTCATTCTGTAGAAA
>JAFZUH010000157.1 GCA_017618435.1 Bacteroidales bacterium
CCTGTTGTAAAGGCTGTGGACATTATGCGTGAAAAGAAAGATACGACATTGTGCGGTTCAGGTACGATATTTCAATCCATGAATTCTACCGTAACGATGAATTTAGGTTGTATATTCAAGTTGAAAGGAATAAATCTAACCGTTTCGGGTGCTTGTGCAAGCGGGTCTCATGCAATAGGTTTGGGTACCATGTTTATTCAAAACGGTTTGCAGGATATGATTATTTGCGGAGGTGCTCAAGAGGTAAATCCTTATTCTATAGGTAGTTTTGATGGTATATCAGCATTTTCTATCCGTGAAGATGAACCACAAAAAGCCAGTCGTCCGTTTGACAGAGACAGAGATGGTTTGGTGCCAAGTGGCGGTGCCGCAACGGTAATAATTGAAAGTTATGAGTCTGCCAAAAGACGTGGTGCACCTATTTTAGCCGAAATTTTAGGTTATGGCTTTTCCGCCAACGGAGACCATATTTCTTCTCCTAATGTAGACGGTCCGTCCCGTTCTTTGCTAATGTCTATCAAGCGGGCAGGCATTAATATCAAGGAAATCGGCTATGTGAACGCCCATGCGACTTCCACACACGTAGGTGATACCAATGAGGCTAAGGCTTTGTACAATGTTTTCGGAGAAAAAACAGTGGAAATAACAAGTACAAAGTCGCAGACAGGACATGAAATGTGGATGGCTGGTGCCAGTGAAATCATCTATTCCATGCTGATGATGAAAGACAGTTTTATTGCCCCGAATCTTAATTTTGAAAATCCTGATGAAGATTCTGCCAAATTGTTGATTCCCAACAAAAGAATTGAAAAACATTTTGATGTGTTCTTGTCCAATTCATTCGGATTTGGCGGAACAAACAGTTCATTAATTGTAAAAAATCTTTAAAATATTTATAAACATATAAAAAACAGAATTATGACAAAAGAAGAAATGATTGCCAAAGCAAATGAAGTATTGGCAGAAGAATTTGAAGTGGAACTTTCTGAAATTACTCCCAATGCAAACATTAAACAAACTTTACAATTGGACAGTTTGAGTCTTGTTGATATGGTTGCCTTGATAGAAGAAACGTTTGGCGTAAAAGTAAAAGGAACAGATATAGTTAAAATTCAAACTTTTGAAGCCTTATACGATTTCTTGTACGAAAAATTAGAAAACAACTAATGGAAGTACTTTGTCAAGGTGAGGAAATAAAAAAACTGATTCCTCAGCGAGCACCGATTATGCAGGTTGATACTCTTTTTTATAAAAAAGAGAGTGAGGCTTGTTGTGGTTTAACTATCTTGCCTGATAATATTTTTTGTCAGCAAGGGCATTTTACCGAACCCGGATTGATTGAGCATATCGCTCAATCGTCCGCGGCTATGTCGGGCTATAGTTTTTTTCAGAACAATCAACCGGCTCCACTGGGGTTTATTGCAGAAATAAAAAAAATGAATATATATTTCTGCCCTAAGACAGGAGAAAAATTGCAAACAAAATTGACGATTGTTTCTGAAGTTGAAAATATGTCTTTAGTCAAAGCGGAAACCTATGCCGGTGGCAGATTGGCTGCCGAAGGACAAATGAAGATTTTTATCAAACAATAGAAAAAAACATGAAGGAAATAACAACTACAATACGTACATTTGTCCGTTTTAGCGAGGTCGATGCCCTGAAAATGGTTTGGCACGGCAATTATGTCCGTTATATGGAAGATGCAAGGGAAGCGTTTGGCATGGAACACGGGTTGTCTTATTTGGACATATTCCAAAATGGATATTTGGCTCCCGTGGTAGATATTCGTCTGCAATATAAACATTCGGCTACGGTAAATGACGTTTTGCTGACAACGATAAAATATCACCATTGCAGGGGCGGTAAATTGATGTTTGACTATCGTATGGTAAGAGAATCGGATAATGTAGAAATTCTGACAGCGACATCCATACAATTGTTTACCACAATAGAAGGAGAATTGGAGGTGTCGTGTCCCGAATTTTTACAACAATGGAGATTCAAACAAGGTTTGTTATAATTGAATGTAAATGAGTGATTTTGAGTTGATTCCGCTGGTGAAAAATTTTTATACCATAAACCGTCAATCCAAAGATGGAGAGGGGTATATTTTTGATATAGAATTAGATGAAAAATGTCCTGTTTATCAAGGACATTTCCCGTCAGAACCAATTGCTCCGGGAGTTTGCAATATACAGATGATAAAAGAATGTGCCGAATATGCCATTCAGCAAAAATTACAAATGAAAGTCCTGCAAAGATGCAGATTTTTGAAACTCATTACTCCGCAAAACAATAAAAATATAACTGTCAGAATGACAATCAATAC
Organism: Bacteroidales bacterium; assembly: GCA_017618435.1. Taxonomy (GTDB): domain Bacteria; phylum Bacteroidota; class Bacteroidia; order Bacteroidales; family WCHB1-69; genus UBA1205. Next base: position 2,330 of record JAFZUH010000157.1, read on the forward strand.
ATCTGATGAAAAATATATGGTTGCTGCACAGATAGTTGACGGAGAGGAAACCTATTTGGATTTGAAGGGAGATTTTGTTGCTTTGCAGTCTGTTGATTGAAAACAATGTAATAAAGATTTGAAATGAAGTTTGATACTGTTATTATAGGAGCCGGATTGGGCGGTTTGCAATGTGCTTATATTTTGGCCAAACATGGGCAGAATGTTTGTGTTGTCGAAAAAAATTCACAGATAGGCGGATGTTTGCAAACATTCAAACGGGGACAACAGTATTTTGACACAGGTTTTCATTATATAGGAGGCTTGTCCGAGGGACAGCCTTTGTACAGATTGTTTGATTATTTCCAATTATTGGATTTGCCTTGGTATCAATTGGATACAAATGCCTTTGATGAAGTTGTTTTTGATGAAAAATCATATTATTTTGCCAATGGTTATCAACAATTTGCAGATACATTGTCCGAATATTTTCCTCAAGAGCGGGCAAATTTGAAACAATATGCTTCTTTTTTGCAACAAGTAGGGGAAAATATTTTTCATATTTTTGACAACCAATCAAACAACGGCCTTTACAATCAGAGTCTTTTTTCTATTTCTGCATACGAGTTTTTACAGCAAAGTTTTAAAGATGAAACCTTAAGACAGGTTTTGTCGGGAACGGCTCTAAAAATGGAACTTCAAGCCGAAACCTTGCCTTTGTATGTCTTTGCACAAATCAACA
>JAFZUH010000158.1 GCA_017618435.1 Bacteroidales bacterium
ATCTCTGTCAGCCAACAAAGGATTTATATCTTGAAAAACAACACCTTTTTGCGGAAAATCGACATATTGTTTTAATAATTTCTTATAGTCCATTTTTATCGGTTTTATCTTTTAACAACTGTATAAAACAATCTTCTATACTCGGAACAATAAATTGTCTTTTGTCAATTGCAATATTGCTTTTGTCCAGAAATGCCTCCAATTGTCCAACTTCCGTTGGATTGTTCAAAACAATATTTACCTGCTGTCCGGCGGCATAAATATCTTTAACCGCATAATCCCGCATATATTGCAACAACTGATAAATACAGTTGGTTTGTACAGCATAAATAGAGCCGTCAAAATTATTTTTAATTTCTTGAGGGGTATTGGAGCCTAAAATTTTTCCATTCTGAATCAAAGCAATACGATTGCACAGCGTTGCCTCATCCATATAAGACGTAGAAACAAAGACTGTAATATTTTGGTCTTTCAATTTTTTGAGTATATCCCACAATTCTCTTCTGCTTACGGGATCCACTCCAGTGGTCGGTTCGTCAAGAAACAAAATTTTGGGCTTGTGTATCAAGGCACAACAAAGAGAAAGTTTTTGTTTCATTCCCCCTGAAAGATTTGCCGCCCGTCTGTCTTTAAAAGGTTCCAAATGTTTCCATATCGGACGAATCAATTCGTAGTTTTTTTCTATGCTTTCGCCATACAAAGTGGCAAAAAACTCCAGATTTTCATAACAAGTCAGATTACTGTACAATGAAAACTGACCGGGCAAATAACCTATAATCTTTCGTATTTTTTTGTAATCTTTCAACAAATCCAAGTTGTCTATAATCGCACTGCCTTTATCAGGATTAAGCAAGGTAACCAAAATGTTAAACAAAGTAGATTTGCCCGCCCCATCAGGACCTATCAAACCGAACAACTCGCCTTCTTCAACTGATAAGGAAACATTGTTCAAGGCTTGTGTTTTTCCAAAAGATTTGGAAATTTCATTGATTTCTATAGATTTCATTTGTTAATGGTTAGAATGTAACCTCACCCGGCATTCCGATTTTTATCTTTCCGTTGTTTTTTACTTTTATGTTTACGGCATAGACAAGATTTACCCTTTCTTTTTTCGTTTGAATCATTTTGGGGGTAAATTCCGATTGACTGCTTATCCAAGTAATTTTGCCTTCATACACTTCCATTTCTTCATCAGGAGCATCTATTCTCACTTCGCATTTTTGTCCTAATTTTATTGTAGAAAGTTGGTCTTCAGACACATATACTTTCAATATCATATCTTCCAAATTAGCGATATTGGCAATAGGGCGACCTAAACCCGCCAATTCATAACAATTGACATATTTTGACAAAACTGTTCCATTGATAGGACTGACAACCTTGCATTTTGCAACAGCCTCATTAACTTGTCTGTATTGAATGTACAATTGTTCCACTTGAGTAGCCAAAACTTGAATTTGTTTGGCTTGGTCTTTTTTCCATGCAGTGATTTTGCTCTCCAATTGTTGTTTTTCATCATTCAGACTGTCTATATCGCTCTTTTTGTCAGCCTTATAGGATTGAGCATACAACTTTGTTTCTATACTTATCAAAGTATCGTTCATATTTTTGAACTTTTTGGCGAGCATAGCATCATATTGAGCCCAAAAAGCATCTATTTGCAATTGTATTTGTTGTCTTTGAAGCACCAAATGAGAAGTGTCTATAATGGCAATACAATCACCCGATTTTACAGTTTCACCTTGATTTACAGCAAAATCAATCACCATTCCTTCTGCTTGGGCAGCCAACATCACCTCCTCTGCCTCAAAAACGCCAAAAGCGTCTGCATCATATTTTTTAGAACATGCACAAGTGCAAGACAACACTACAACCAAGGTTAAATAAATGAAATAACGATATGTTTTCATCTTTTGCAAAATATTTTATATTAAAAGTGCAAAGATAGCATTTTTATTAATATCTTCGCAAAACTACTTTTTTCCATCACAAACAGCATTGGCATACACTTTTAGCATCAAATGTGCCATCTGTTGAGTGGGGTTTTCCGCTTGTAAAACCAATCCGGAAACAGCAATACCGTCTATACCGATATTGAATAAATCGGATATATCGTTTTCCAAAATTCCGCCAATGGCCACTATGGGCATATTAATTTGGTGTTGTCTGCATTGTTGCAAAATACCCTCATAGCCCTCCAAACCTAAAATCGGACTTAAATTCGTTTTTGTTGTTGTAAATCTAAAAGGTCCCAATCCGACATAATCAGCCCCATTTTCTTTGGCTTTTACAATATCCTCATATCGGTTGCAAGTGGCTCCGATAATGTAATTTTCACCCAAAATAGCCCGTGCTTGCCGTATGGGCATATCGTTCTTGCCCAAATGCACCCCATCGGCTTGAATTTCAGCACATAAATCCACGTTATCGTCAAGAATGAAAACAGACTGATGTTGTTTGCACAATTGCTGTACTACAATAGCGGTTTTCCTTACTTCTTCTATAGGAGAATTTTTCATTCGCAACTGCAGCCACTTGCAGCCACCCGCCAAAGCCATTTCTGCCGATTGCAAATAACTATATCTATCGGTGCAATGCGTAATAAACTGCAATGACAAACCTTTACGTTGAATATCTTTCATCATTTGCGTATAAATGTTTGATAAACAGTATTTATATGAATAAAATTTTCTATAAAACGCTTATTCTGCCAAATATAGCCCAACACTGCCACACCACCGAATGCACACGACATAGGAATATGTAAATTATCGGGAGTTATACCACCCAAGGCTATTACTTTAGAATTAATCAATTGATTTTCTGCCGATTTTCGCAAATCTTCCATAGAAAACGCCTGTTGATAACCTTGCTTGGAAATACTATTGAATATCGGACTGAGAAAAACATAGTCAAAATGCGAGATGTTTTTCAATTCTTGCAAGGTATGACACGAACGACTAATTGTTATCTTAGTATTATTCCCCTCATATTGAGGATTCCTTCGGTTGAGATGTACACCACCAATAGCATATTTTTCAGCCAATTGGAAATGCTCATGCACATGCACCCGTTGATGAAACGCTGAAGGAATTTGTTTCAACAGATTTTCGTAATCTTCCAACTTGGCATTGGGTTTTCGCAGATGGAAATACTCCAAACCCGCTTTAAACAATTGATTCAAGGCTTGGCTTTCTCCTTCAAAAAAATCAGGTGTGGAAACAACGATTAACATACCCTCTATCAGCCACCGCAAACGGCATTGATAACAACAATATTATCGTTTTCTTTCAAGCAAAAAGTATCCCATTTCGATTTAGTTATCACTTCGTTGTTTACCGCCACAGCCATACCCAATTGACTATTGATACCCGAAGCAACAATGACCTCTTTTAACGTACTATTTTCTTTTACCTGTACAATATTTTTATTAATAGTAATGTTCATATTATTTGTTTACATGTAAATAAATATACATTTTTATTTGTTACCGAAACGAGTTGCTTCCAATATCGGCAAATTGGCTTCTGTCGGCACATAAATCACCGAATTGCTTTCATCGTACAAGGCTTGTATCCACAAATAGGTCAAATAATCCTTGTTGTCTTTCAGACTACCGCCAATAATTTCATTGGCTTTGGCAACACCTTCGGCACGAATAATTTCCGCTTCAGCACGGAATGTGGCACTTTCTTTTTCGGCACGAGCCTCTTCAACCTTGATTTTTCTATTCTGTTCTGCACGTGAAAATTCGGCTTTGCCCGTCATTTCCTGTTGCCAAACATTATACAAAGGCACTCCGAACATCAATCCCAAAATCACCACCAAGGAAACAATAACGATAAATACGATTATTTTAAATGATATTTTTGTCATATTTTTTATAATTTAAAGGTTTATTTTCTTCAATTTTTGAGGTGCAAAAGCATGGTTTACGGCCCCATTGCCATGACCTATACGTACATTTTTGCCATTGTCAATGGCTGAATAGATATATTGTTCGGATAGTTTTATCGCCTCCAACATATCAAAACCCAAAGCCAAATGCGTTGCAATGGCAGACGACAGTGTACAACCAGTTCCATGCAAATTGCAACTTTCAATTTTTTCAGATGGGAACAAATAGGGTTTCTTGTCTTCATGTGCCATAAACACATCTGTTATTTGCCTGTCATTCAAATGACCGCCTTTTATCAAAACCGCTTTTGGGGACATTTGCAGCAATTGTCGGGTTGCAAAAATCATATCATCTTCTGTTACCACCTTTTTTTTGCACAAACAACTTGCTTCATCAAGATTTGGGGTAATCAAATCAGACAAAGGAAACAATTGTTTGACCATTTTTTCAATGGTTTCATCTTTTATCAATTTGTCTTTGCTGGTTGCCACCATTACGGGGTCTAAAACGACAAATTTCGGTTGATACTTTTGCAATTGTTCCGCAATCACATCAACAAGTTCCGGAGAATGTATCATTCCGATTTTTACTGCCCGTACAGGCAAATCTTTCAACACCGCTTCTATCTGTCCGGCAACAATATCTGCCGAAACAGGTTCTATGGCATCAACACCGCAAGTATTTTGAACGGTTACCGCAGTAATTGCCGTTGTAGCAAAAGCACCTAAGGCAGATATAGTTTTTATATCTGCCTGTATGCCTGCACCTCCTCCCGAATCCGAACCGGCTATAGATAATACAACGGGATAAGTTTTCATGTTTTAAATAACGCTTATTCTTCTACAGCAAACATCGGATCCCATGGGGGAAGCATAATTGATTTTTGATTCAATAAGGCTTGTATATTTTCCGGAATATATTTTTTATCTACAACCAAACGGAACATATATTCATCAAACCATTTGTCTGTCATTATCAAATGACCTTTAAAGCCATGGGTTGGTCCCCAACTGTTTTCCACCATCCATTTTTTAGGAGTGCCATTTTCGTCCAAATCAACAGCACAAAGTGTCATAGCATGTGAAGAACCGCTTGCAAAGGTTTGAATACGTTGCTTTTTGTCCATATTAAAAGTTGTTCCCATCAATGAACTGTAATCAAAATTATCTATATCCAAAAAGCCATTGTCGCTGTTGAGGAATTTGCCCACATCACACGAAAAATACATCATAGTGCTGTCTTTAATGGAAGCAATGGCCATTTTTTTGATGTCTTCCATCGGCAAATTGAGATATTTCCAATTTTCGCCATCATAAACATGTCTGTCGTATTCTATTTCATATACTTTGTTGTATGGACGAGTGGGGTCATTCATTATCATAACATAATTGGACATATCCACACCGACAAAATCTTTAAAGAAAGATTGCGGAGTATATGTTTTTGTTGAAACAGGCTTGCCCGATGCATCTTTTTGCGTATAAACAAATTCTGTTGGAGGGGTACCCAAATTCAATTCCAACATACGGTAAATGGTTGACAACATTTCCACTTTTCGGCTGGTCAAGGCTGGCAATTTTTCACCCTTAGCAGCCATTTCCCTTAATTGCAAACCATATTCTCTCAATTTTAAAGAAATCAGTTGGCTCATACGTGAAGTATTGTTGCTGCTATAGGTTTCCGGCATAATTTCAGACGGGACAACACCATATTTTGTTATCAAATTGACAACACCCGTAAACTGACCGCCATCACCGATAGGATTTTTGAACAACCATTCAACAGTCTTGTCATCAAAAGATTTGTTTCTGGTATCTATAACGGCTTGCAAAAACAAATTTGATTTTTCCAATTGGTCATAAAAGAAACAATAGTTTTGTGAAAACTGGAATTCTCCCAAATTGTATTTGGCTATTACTTTGGCTCTCAATACATTCAAACCAGTAAACAACCAACATCTTCCCGATGATTTTTGATTACATATCCCTTTGGAAACCACCTTGTTGGAAAAATATGTGTCATTATAAACAGGATTGTTTCTATTTAATGCCAACTTGTTGATGTCATTGCCGCTCACTGCCGTTTGAATGGCTTTGCTTTCTCCGGCAATTGTGGAATTTTTCTTGATTTGTTCCAAGGTTTGGTTGTCAATGCCACCATTCTGTCCACACAAGGAACCTCCTAAAAATAACAATACGCTTGCAATACTTAAACTCTGTCTTATATTCATTTTATTCTAATTTTTATAAATTTCTACACTATTTACATATTTTCCAACATCGTGGAAATCAAATTATAAGCACATACATGAATATCTTTCAAATTGGCATCCAACATATAACATGGCGTGCTGTAAATCTTGTTTTCTTTATCGGAAATAACCTCACCTAAAACGGTGTTGATATTTTTCCCGCCCATTTTTGCCACATCTTTAGCGGTATTTTCGTCATTACCAAC
>JAFZUH010000159.1 GCA_017618435.1 Bacteroidales bacterium
TATTGAACAAATAACCGGCACAGATATTATAATTGCAATGGGGTGTTTGAGTTTTTTCGACAAATAAATGATATTGTTGGTTATTATTATGCCGATATTCTTTTATCTTGCGGGTGGACTACAATTACAGAGGTTTTAAACCTTGATATTGACGACCTTGTTACGTTTGGCAAGCGTTGTTATTTGATAAATAAAGACAATTTTAAAAAATAAGGATTTTTAATAATGGGCTTATCAGAATTTAGCGTTTTTACGGCGTTTAAAGCAAGGGACGGTGTTTCACCCGTATTTAAAGCAATGACAAACAAAGGTAATGCAGCCGGTTTGCAAATAGCCGGCAGCATGACAAAAGCAAAAGTCGCAATTATGGCGGTTAAAACGGCGTGCGTTGCGGCAGCCGGTGCAATTGCGGCGGTTGGTGCATTTGTGCCATTAAAGGCATTTGCAGACTGGGAAAAAGGTTTAGCAACCGTTGAAACTTTGTTAAATAGCGACGAGGTCGCAAAATATAGTAATACTTTAAAAGAATTATCAAAACAAGGTATAAGGGCGGGTTTAAGTGTAGAAGATGTAAACACCGCATTGTTTAATTCTATATCTGCAATGGGTATGAGTGAAAAAACGCTTGATGTTTACCAAAAGTCGCTTGTTTTGGCAAAAGGCGGTGCGGCAGATTTGCAAACATCAATAAGCGGTATGACGGCGGTAATAAACGCATGGGGTGCAGAAACAACAGACGCAACCGCCGTTGCAAACGCATTTTTTACGGCACAGAAAAACGGCGTAACAACCGTGCAGGAGTTAGCGTCAAATATAGGTGCAATTGCTCCTATTGCAAAAGCAATGGGGTTAAGCGTTGATGAAACAATGGCATCCCTGGCTGCATTAACAAAAGGCGGTATGTCAACAGACGCAGCAACAACCGGTTTAAGGGCAACTTTAACAGCACTTGCCAAACCGTCAAAGGAAGCCGAAGAAACATTAAGAGCATTTGGTGTACCGGTAGGTATTGCAGAGGTAAGGGCAAAAGGTTTAACATATACGCTGCAAAAACTTATTGAATTACAAAAAAAATCACCAAACGCCATAACAAAAGCAATACCAAATGTAAAAGCATTAACCGGGGTTTTGGCAATGGATGAAAGCAAAATGCAAGAAGTCCACAAAACACTTGGTATGATACAACAGGATATTAAAAACGGCACGGGGCTAAACGAAGCGTTTAAAAAAATGGATTCAACAAGTGCCGCAACAATGGCAAAAGTAATGGGCGAATTGCAAATTGCTTTAATTGAATTAGGGGGCGTTGTTGCACCTTATTTAATGCCGCTTGTTAAAACATTTGGTGAAATGGTTAAATGGCTTGCAGAAATGTCGCCAAAATTAAAAGATATTATTGATAAATTTATAGATTTTGGCAATGTGGTTGCCGGCGTCTATACTTTTATTAAGGATAACTGGTTGCCTTTAATGTTAATTATGCCCGCTGCAATATACGCCGTAAGATTTGCGGTCGATATGTTGCGTTTAAGACTGGCACTATTACGCATGGAGGGCGGGTTAATGGCGGTTGTTATGAAAACAAAAGTTATGACCGCACTCGCCGGCTTTACCGGTGCAATATGGAAAAGCGTAACGGCATTATGGGCACAGGCGGCAGCATTTGCCGCAACACCTATTGGTATGATAACAATTGCAATTGTTGCACTTATAGGCGTTGTTATTTTACTTGCAAAAAACTGGGATAAAGTTAAAGAAACCGTAATTGGTTGGTGGGAGAAAACAAAAGAAATTTTAACCGGATTATGGGGCAAAGTAAAAAGCGTTTTCTCGGCAATTGGCAAGTTTGTAAAAGAACATTTTATTGATTTTCTTTTAATGGCACTTGGTCCTATTGGGCAAATTGTACTTGCAATAACCAAAATATCAAGCGGTATTAAAAGTATGGCAAAAGGCGGCAAGGGTATAAAAGTTGAATTAACATCCGGTGAAGAAACCCCGGCAAAGAAACCAACAGTTAAATCCGACCCGCAAAAAGGTAAAATAGGTGTTGATGTAAATTTAAACAACAACACAGATATAAATGCAAGCGTAACAACCAGGGTTGAAAGTTCAAACAACTTGCAGTTGCAACCGCAATAAATGTATGGGAGGTAATAATGGCTTTTTCTGATGATTTACAGGCAATAACGTGGATTAGCCCGTCGGGAAAAACTTTTATATTAAAAACACTTGAAAGCGGTTTTACACAAAAACACGTTGGTGAAGTGAAAGAAAACCCCCGCACATCATACTCGGCGTCCTCGTCAACAAAAGGCGGCGGCAAAGGCAGCAAGTCATCAAGCAGCGTTTCAACATCAAGCGGTAAAAAACGTGTAAGTGATGTAAACGATACCTTTACCGATTTGGGTGTTGGCGGGCGTGATGTTGCACTTGACTGTTATTTTATAGGGGATAACCACTATACGCAAGCGGAAAATTTTATGGATGCATTGCGTGAAATAGGCAAGTCGCAATTGAAACTTGCCTATGGTGATTATTTCACGGTTAATGTGTTAAGTCTTAAATTAACAAACCAGTTAATACAAAATATAAATTGCTCA